>JBFLVX010000141.1:0-5720 GCA_040758255.1 Nitrospirota bacterium | reverse complement strand
ACACTTGTTAAGGGGCGGAGGTTATTTATTGATAACGGCTGTCTCGGGTGCCACAAGCTATCCGGCCATGAAAAACCTGAAAGGATCGGCCCGGCGATTACAGGGATACGGTATAAAGTCAGCAGGGAGTGGCTGATAAAGTGGCTCAAGAAACCAAAAGATTATCTGCCGGAGACAAAGATGCCCCGCTTCAGGTTGAACGATGAAGAGATAGGTTACATAACGGATTATCTGCTGAGTGATAAAGGTGTCATTGAGCAGAAATTAGAAGTTAAGTCTGTCATTCCTGCGGAAGCGAGAATCCAGAGTAAATACTGGATTCCGGATCAAGTCCGGAATGACATAACAGAGACTTCTTCGGAGCTGATCCAAAAAGGAGAAAAACTGGTCAACGACCTTGGCTGCCTCGGCTGTCATAAAGTGAATGAAAAAGGCGCGGCTTTTGGCCCGGATTTTTCAGGCATTGGCAACAAGGTTAAACCTGAATGGCTTTACAGGTTTTTAAAGAGACCAAAAGATTATGATCCGAAGACCATTATCCCTGACTTCAAGCTCTCGGAAAAAGATATACCCGCAATAGCCGCCTACCTCATGAGTTTGAAGAAGGAGATAGACAGCACAAAAAATCCCCCTGTTTCCCCCTTGGCTAAAGGGAGACTGACTGAAAATATCGAGAAGGGGCGAAAGCTGGTGAAGGATCTTGGATGCGCAGGATGTCATGAGATTGAGAAGCGTCCTTTTCAATATAATGCCCCGGAGCTTGACAGTATAGGCGAAAAGAGGGTTGAGGAGCTTGTCTTCAGCAACATTAAGAATATTCAGAAGAGCTTGATAAACTGGCTTAAGATAAAAGTGACAGAGCCCGGAAAATTTGCAACTGACAAGATAATCACAAGGATGCCTGATTTTGATCTCAAGAAAGATGAGTCGGAAGCTATGGTAACTTTTTTGTTGAGCTTACAGAAATTTGCCGTGCCTTCTGATTACAAAAAAACTCTGATAGATTCTTCCAACGCCGAGATGAGTGGGAAGAGTCTCTTTGAAAAATATAACTGTCTCGGCTGTCACAAGATTGATAAGAAGGGCGGTAATGTCGGTCCTGACCTGACCGGAGAAGGAAAGAGGGCGCGGCCTGAATGGTTATTTACATATCTGAAGAGACCTTATAAGATACGGCCCCATCCGCTATTTAAGGCAGGGATGCCTGATTTCCATCTGTCTGATAACGAAGCAGATACGATATCAGAATATCTCTCTTATATATCAAAAGAGCCTTTCCCGTTCTATGAAGAGGCAAAGAAGGATGTATCTATGGAAGACATTGCAGACGGAGAGAAACTTTACAATGAAGTATTCTCCTGCATTGCATGTCACACCATAGACGGAAGAGGCGGAGAAGTCGGCCCTGACCATACAGACCTTGCAGACCGTTTCAAGAGAAGAGGGCTTGAAGAATGGCTGAAAGACCCGCAGGCTGTAAGGCCGGAGGCGAGGATGCCGAAGTTTAAATTCAAGGATTGGGAATTTGAGGCATTGACCAACTACCTAATGACGCTCAGAAGATACAGCTTTCTGCAGATCAAAAGAAGCGAGTAGAACCTCCTGTAACTTTCCGTGATAAATTATTATAATGATTATGTCTTGAGCATTAGGAAAATTATAGTATGTGTTCCAATGTACTCAAGGGATTAATTTATACGGCGGGCATAGCGGTTATTTGAGACGAAAGATAATGAATCAACCAAAGACATTCTTTATTGTTGCACTGACTTTATTGATCTTAACGTTCATAAATGGGTCTGCGATGGCTAAAGAGAAAATCAGTGTTAAAGGGCCTGATTCTACGGAAGTGAATGACTTGGCTGATAGTATAAAACATATCATTGAGACTAAAACCTTTTCTAAGCTGAACCAATTCATAAAGACAGGGCAAACAGTTGATTGGGGGAATTGTGGCCCGACAGATTTAGAGCCTTTTAAACTTTCCTCTTCTAAAGCAATTAAGCGCCTCTATGAATATTCAAGAAGAATTCAAATTTATATTAATGGTGATCCGGAAATGATGTCTGTTGAAGATAACAGCGATACGGCAGTTATTGTTTTTGATACAGAAGGATGGGCAAGTGAGTATCCATATCTGAGCTTTATTTTCAATTATCAAAATAATCATTGGGAATGGAGAGGGGTATGTTATTCCTTAGGGCCGCCGATCAGTATGGCAGCCGAAAAAGAGGGAAGATATGAACAAGTTTATAAAAGGGTGCCGACCTTGCCCAGACCTGGTCCGAGAATATTTAAGGACCCCTATAATTTGCGAGATAGGTTTAAGGAAATTATAAAGTTTAATACATTAGATGCTCTGAAACCTTATGCAGTGAAACAAGAAATAATACTTGTTGAGTGCAATCGCGAAATGGCGGCGAGCGGCAAAATAACTGGAACTAAAGTTTCGAGTGATCAGATTATTAATTTTTTGAAAACAAATATCGGAGCAAGTCAAGAAATCAAACCCGGCAAAGGAGGGGGGCACGACTATTTGGACACAGAAGGATGGCAAGGCACATATCCTTATATATTCTTCTGGTTTCACGAAAGCAAAAAAGGCTGGGAGTGGGCTGGTGTTGCATATTGCAAAAGCTCACTCATGCACTTACTGTTTCCGGATGAACCGCGATTCAAATAACAGCTTATTGAAAATAGGGACACAGTTAGGGAGGTTTTAATGTTTATCCCGCTTATTCAGAAGAGAAGGAGTATCAGAAGGTTTTTAAAGAAGCCTGTTGAATCGGAAAAGATAGAGCTATTGATCGAAGCCGCGCTTCGCGCCCCGTCTTCAAGAGGGCTTAACCCGTGGGAGTTTATAGTTGTTACTGACAGGGAGCTTCTAAAGAAGCTTTCAAAGGCAAAGATACACGGCTCTGCTTTTTTAAAGAATGCCGCGCTCGGCATTGTTGTCTGCGCAGACCCGGACAAGTGCGATGTCTGGATAGAAGACGCAACCATAGCTTCAATATTTATACATCTTGCCGCGGAATCAATTGGGCTTGGAAGCTGCTGGATACAGATAAGGGAGAGGATGCATAATGATACTGTTACTTCAGACGAGTATGTCTCTAAGATACTGAATATCCCCGGCAATATAAAAGTGGAGTCCATTCTTGCCATAGGATACCCTGCCGAGAAGAAGCACCCCCACACAAAAGAAGCATTACATTACGAGAAGGTGCATAACAACTTATTCGGGATAGCTTTATTTCCCCCTTAGTAAAGGGGGATAGGGGGTTGTTAAAATAGATTCCGGACAAGCCGGAATGACAGAAACAGGCTTTTTAAAAACAGACGCTATTTTGTATGCTTGATGAACGTGCCGTTATTGTATTCCTCAAAGGCGATCCGCAGTTCTTCCTGCGTGTTCATGACAATAGGCCCATACCATGCAACAGGTTCTCTAATCGGCTTTCCTGAAATAAGGAGAAACCTGACAGGCTCTTTTTCTGTGATGGCAACTATCTCATCGCCGCTGTCAAAGAGAACAAGGTTCCCGTTGCCCGCAAAAGGCTCACGCTTAATATCAAAATAGTTTTCACCTGTAACTTCATAAGTGAAGGGGTTCTTCTCTTTGCAGAAATAACCTTTCCCCTCGATTACATATGCGAATACATTATGGTCCCTCTTAATATGATGAGTAAATTCAGTCTCAGGCGGGACAGTGATATCGAGATATTGAGGGTCTATGACAATATCACGCACAGGCCCTTCGACTTTGCCGACCTTCCCGCAAATGATTTTGATCTTCGCCCCGTTCTCAAGTATCACCTCAGGTATCTGCGAACTCTTCACATCCCTGTAACGTGGCTCCATCATCTTCTGGGATGCCGGGAGATTTGCCCATAACTGAAATCCTCCCATTCGATCCTGCCTGTCGCCCTTCGGCATCTCCTGATGGATTATGCCGCTTCCGGCTGTCATCCACTGCACATCGCCGGAGGTGATCACGCCTTTGTTGCCCATGCTGTCGCCGTGTTCTACTCTGCCGTCAAGGACGTATGTTATGGTCTCAATCCCCCGATGAGGATGCCACGGAAACCCTTTCAGGTAATGTGCCGGATTGTCAGAACGAAAATCATCGAGCATGAGAAACGGGTCGAACATCGGAACTTCGCTGAAACCAAAGGCTCTCCGCAGATGCACCCCAGCGCCCTCAATGGTGGGTTTGCTTTTAAGGACTTTCTTGATCTTCCTCGTATTTCCCATTTTAAAATTCCAGGCTATTTTTCTTTCAGATAACTAAATTATATCGTATAATTTTGATAAAGCAAAGGATTGGATGACAACTCTGCCGCTGTCGCTCTTGGCAGGCTTGGCGATTTAAGTGTATGAACTGCATTGAGTACAACAGCGGGTACAAGTTCAATGTCCCTAATTGGTGCGGATGGCGAGCCAGATGGTGTGTCTGCCCCCGCGGCCGGAACCTCGTGCCGGCACACTGACCTCATTCACCTCGAATCCTGCACGTTTCAGACGTTTGGTGAAGGCATGATCCGGACCGGCTGACCAGATGGCCAATACGCCTGCGCGCGTCAGCGCTACATACGCTGCCTTCAGCCCGTCCGGGGAATAGAGCCAGTCGTTGACCTTCATGATCAGGCCCTCAGGGCCATTGTCCACATCCAGCAAAATAGCGTCGTAGGCACGGCGCTCCGCCTTGAGAATTTGAGCAACGTCGGCCTCTTGAACAGTGACACGGGCATCCTGAAGGGGATTGCCTGCCAGGCCAGCAAGAAGGCCGCGGTTCCACTCCACTACTTCCGGAAGGAGTTCAGCAACCACAACCTGAGCCCCGGTTCCGAGTTGCCGCAGCGCCGCAGCAGTGGTGTAACCCATCCCAAGCCCTCCGATAAGAAGACGGGGGCAGAGCCGGTCAGCTATTTTTGCACACGCCAAATCTGCCAGTGAATCCTCCGAACCATGGGCGCGGCTGTTCATGAGTTCACGATTATTCACCCTGATCGAGAATTCATCGCCGCGCCTGCATAAGCGAAGCTCTTCGCCGCTTCCGGGCACCTTTGCGCAGCCTATCAACTCCCATGGGATCATAAATACCTCATTTATACGTTGAAGAGAAAATGCATGACATCGCCGTTGCAAACAACATATTCCTTGCCTTCTGTGCGGAGTTTGCCGGCAGTGCGTGCACCAGCCTCTCCCTCATGCTCAATGAAATTATCATACGCAATGACCTCAGCCCGGATAAAACCTCGTTCAAAATCATCATGAATTACAGACGCGGCCTTCGGCGCCTTCCATCCGCGTTCGATCGTCCATGCGCGGACTTCTTTAACACCGGCCGTAAAATAACTGATCAGCCCGAGTGCGTGATAACCGTGGTGAATTATCTGCGCGAGCCCGCCTTCAGATACGCCAAGCGCTTCGAGAAATTCGTTGCGCTCCTCATCGCTCATCCCGGACATCTCCTCCTCGATCTTTGCGCAGATCTTCACCGACTGCGCATTATGTTCTGCGGCAAACTTGTGAACAACCTTAACATGTTCATTATCCTCTGCAAGTCCCTCTTCATCAACATTGGCCGCGTATATCACCGGCTTCATAGAGATAAGGCGTACTTCTCTGGTCAGCTCCATGAAGGCATCGGACTCACGCTCATCAAAACTGATAGCAGGCTTGCCTGTGCTAAGATGGTCAAGCGTTCTCTTTGCCAC
>JBFLVX010000140.1:0-5795 GCA_040758255.1 Nitrospirota bacterium | reverse complement strand
ATCATATAGAGCACAATTATGGGCATGGTGAAAATCACCTTTCCATGAACTTCTTTTTGCTGAATCTTCTGGCTTTCTTCATGCACCAGATATTTGAACTAACAGATGATCTATATCAACAATGCAGGGTTAAACGGGGCAGCAGGCGCGCCCTTTGGGAAAGTTTGAGAAGCGCTATTTTCTTTCTTATTTTTCCTGACTGGGAGACCTTGTTGCAAAGGCTTCTCAGACCTTCTGAATTTTTGTGAACAGGTATCAGGTTGCCAGATTCTATGGATACCTATTTTAAATCCTCTCAAAAGGTTCCCAGCAGACAGCTATGTCTAAACAGTACCTTCCCCTTACTATTTATTGAATTCCTGAAGAATAAAAAGTGACAATTATCTGAGAAAAGAAGGTTATAAGGTATATATTGCAAACAGGATATATATGCAACGTGATAATAGATTGGTCAAGAGGCTTTACCGTGAATTGCTGCTTGACACCTTTATAGGATGTCTTTTTATTTCTTTTCTGATAAGATAGTTAATATACAGCACTGGCTCGTATAGCCAGCCATGCAATTGCACCTAGTGTAGTGCGTCCAACGCTTCTTTACATATATTGTAGCATCAAAAACCGTCTTGCTCCGAAAATACCCCTCACCCGCACCCTGGTTCCCCACAAGGGGAGAGGATGTCCCTCCCTCATCTACACGGCAGACCAATCAGAACACCCCCTGATTCGAAATGGCCTGAGATTATGATAAATGAGCGCAAACTACCTCATATAGAAACATCCTGTAACCAATAGATACATTTTGGAGTAGCTGAAATCCTTCGGTCTCCTTACCAATTCACATTTTTGGGTCACTTTAGCCTGGTATAACTTTTGCAATTTAAAAAACTGGGATATAGCGGAGTGTCTCTTCTCTCCCAGAAAACTGACACCTTAGCTGCCAAGTTCGCTATATCCCAGTAAAAGATTCCAGTCTCCATAGAAAAATTCTGACAGCCATCTATCAGCTCATTATTTCCTTCGTGAATTGAGTTAATAAAAAATGATATTCAAATGTTCGGAAAATTCAATCGGGAAAGGATTTGTACAAACTCTAAGGATTTTATTGGTGGACTGATGCTAAAACTGTTGCAGTCGGATATCGCTTTTTATGTGAACACTTGCTCTCTTTCGACACTCCATGAGGCGTTAACTACCGGAAAGAATATTTCCGGTCTGCTTCGGTATTTCTCAGTTTCAAAAAAAGACAAAATGCTGTAGATTATAAGCAATAATCAGCAGATACGTATATCTGACATCATCAACTATACCTGACATGTAGGAGAAACTGAAGGAACAAAAAGATTTGGAAATATTGATCATCGTTGCAGTAATAATTATTATCTTTGTTGTATTACCTAAGATAAAAAAGAGAATAAGAAAAGCGTCAAAAAAACAGTAAATAAATCAGAGAAACTGGCCCCGAAGAAACTGTGTTGTCTCCTTCCTGGAAGGTACACCTGTAACATCCTTGTGAAAACTGAAGATTACAAATGGTATTCAACTATCTTTCTGAACAGACAGTTCACAGACCCTAAGAAATGTAGATTTTGATAGGCCGTTGACTGCGGAGCAACTAACGTATATGCTATGGGAGGATACCAACAATAATCGCACAGAAGGAGACTGTCATACTCAATTTTCTCATATTTCTTTTCATAGGCATTATCTTCTTTCTCCCCGCCCTACGCAACCTGAAGCTAAGGCGATACAAAAGCGCAGGGACATTTGCATTGCTCGGACTTGTGGCGCTTGCCGGCATCTACATCTGCAGTGAAGTCTATCTTACGTTGCTCTGGTACGACAACCTTGGATACGCAAGCCGCTACTGGAGTGTTCTGTTTCTCCAGGCGAAGCTTTTTCTCGCCGGCGGATTTGTGGCGATATCCTTCGGCGTGGCAAATGTCTTTTTCTGGTACCACGGAGTAAAAAAACAGACAGGGCCATGGCCCGTAAGAGACAATCGCTTTAGGTTTATACTCTTCGCCGGGCTTCTCCTCCAGATACCGTTGTTTATTGTTGCCGGCACGATAAGCTCCGCGCACTGGAACGAGGCGCTTCTTTTCTTCAACGCCGTACCCTTCGGTAAAGAAGACCCCGTATTTTTTAAAGACATAGGGTTCTACATATTTAGTCTCCCCTTTTTGAAGTTCATCGTCGATTCGCTCGGCAGCCTCTTCTTCTTTTCCCTTTTGCTCGTCGGGGGCCTCTATATAGCCGAGAATACCCTTCTTCGTACGTCCCAGGGACTTACCCTGAACACCGTTGACCAGAACTCTTATCTTCACCGTCTCGTCACGCAGATCTCCGTAAACTTTGTCTTCGGCACCTTCGTCTTTATCGCTAATACCCTTATCGCCCGCTATAAGCTCCTCTATTCCCACCGCGGTGTCGTCTTCGGGGCAGGATGGACAGACCTGCACGCTCAGCTCCCCGCATACAATGTTGCTCTCGTGGCTCTAACAGTGTGCCTCATTCTGTTCCTCTACGCATCGTTTACGAGTTCTACCAGACGGACCGTAGGGATCTATTTTGCAAGTGCGCTTCTCCTTGGTGCAATATGGATTATCGGTCTTAGGGTAATCCCTGAGATAATCCAGCACTTCAGGGTTGCGCCAAACGAACTCCCCCTCGAAAAGCCATACCTCGAACGGAACATCAATTTCACAAAAGAAGCATACGGACTCACGAACGTAACCGAGATAGAGTATCCCATCAATCCCTCGCCGAGCGGAGTCCTCGCTCAAAGCGACCTGGCGATCATCAACGGCATACGCCTCTGGGCGCCTGATATCCTCAAATCGGTGAACGACCAGACGCAGTTCATACGCCTCTATTACAATTTCCCCGATGTGGACGTCGACCGCTATGTGCTCAACGGGAAACTGACCCAGCTCATGCTCTCCCTGCGGGAGCTGAACATCGACCGCCTCGCCGCCCAGTCAAGGACATTTCAGAACGAGACAATGATTTATACGCATGGCTATGGAGATGTCGCTGCTCCTGTAAACAAGTTCACCCATGAAGGGTTGCCCGAATATTACATCAAGGACATTCCGCCGGTTGCGTTTTATCCCGAACTTAAGATAGATCAGCCACGCATCTACTTCGGCGAAGAGACATACAACCATGTTTACGTTAATACCAAGCTGAAAGAATTCGATTTTCCGAAGGGTGACACCAACGCCCAGAATACGTATACAGGGAAATCAGGCGTTAAGATCGACAGCTTCTTGAAGAAACTCGCTATCGCCATTCATTTCGACGGCCTGAGGCTCTTCACTACCCAGGAACTCACTCCCGAAAGCCGGATTCTCTTCGTGCGTGACATTAATCGAAGGGTGCGCACGATCGCACCTTTTCTCACCTTTGATCATGACATGTACCATGTAATAGCCGAAGGAAAGATATATTTCGTCTGGGACGCATATACGACTGCAACGACCTACCCGTATTCCCAACCTACCATTGGCAATGCAAACTATATAAGAAACAGCGTGAAGGTAGTGGTGGACGCCTATGAAGGCTCGGTGGACTTCTACGTTGCCGATAGAACCGATCCTGTCATTCAGGTTTATGCCAAGGCCTTCCCATCCATGTTTAAACCATTTGATGCCATGCCTCAATCACTGAAGGCACACGTGAGGTACCCCGAGGACCTGCTTACTATTCAGAGCCACATCTATGCAATCTATCACATGGCAGACCCCGGTGTCTTTTACAACCGCGAGGATGCCTGGGAAGTATCGAAAGTCGCAGCAATGACAGAGGAAGCGCAACCCATTACACCTTATTACCTGATCTCCAAGCTGCCCGACTCTGACAAGGAGGAATTTGTCCTTACGCTCCCATTTTCCCCTTACAGCACTGACAAGAACAGTCCAAGGAATAACATGGTATCCATGATCATGGCGCGGTGCGATGGCGACAAGTACGGAAAGCTGATGCTCTTCAAATTCCCGAAAGACCGTCAGGTCTATGGCCCCCTCCAGATCGGCATCCGCATTAATCAGGACGAGACTATAAGCAAGGACCTCACTCTCTGGAACCAGCAGGGAAGCCAGGTTAGGTTCGGAAACCTACTCGCGGTGCCGCTTTCCGGATATCGCATCATGTACGTACAGCCTATTTATATCCAGGCATCCGTTGGGAAAATGCCCGAGTTGAGAAGAGTCGTGGTAGTGTTCGGCGATCAGCTTGCCTACGGCGGATCCTTTGAAGAAGCTCTTGGTAAATTCTTCCCGCAGATCACGGTTTCTGCAAGTTACAGCGCCCCAAAACCCACAGCAACAAAAGAGGAAAAGACAGCGGGCAGAAAAGACCTCGTTGCCGCCGCAGCTAAGGCCTTAGAGAACTACCGGAACTTCATGGGCAAAGGGAAGTACGAAAAAGCAGGAAAAGCCCTTGAGGAACTCGGCAGAATCCTGAACCAGATGAAATAACCACTCCTCTCTTTATTTCGGGGTATAGTCCGTAGGGTTCTTTACTCTGTTGATAGACAAAGTCTTCATTGAGATATAGTTCCCTGGCAATACCAATAAGTACGTGTGGAACCTTCCCGTTATACACAAACTTCTCCAATTTTCCTGAGATGTATAAATCTCTCTGTTCTGCTATATAGCCTTTTATGTCAACCGCTACAATCTTCTGAACAAAGAACCTGTCGTAAACAAAGATAGAGGCCAGGGACACCAGAAGGCTTATTAATATGGTTAGAAGCCAATTAAAGTGTCTTTCTTTTTTTCCTGTTTCCTCTGACATGGATGTTCCTTTTTAAATGTAATACTTATTTTGCAATTAGAACTTCACAAATGTGTCAGTCGGAGCATTAAATTTTACTGGGTAACTGGAGGACCTCGATATCCGCTGAGTACTTTGCCTTCAGAATTAATTAAGGTATAATTATCAATAAAGCAAATAATCAACAGGATGTTTTTTAATTAATGGGAGGTCATTTATATACTGGTGAGGACAAGAATATCCATTATTTCAAAAGTATTCCCGAACGCACAGCACAGAGGGTCAGGTCTTGTTTATTGCATAATCTCATATTCCCTTATTCACCATCCTGCTTACCGTTGAGTAATGTATCCCCAGATAGTCAGCAACCTCTTTCTGGCTGTATCCATATCTTTACTACAGCCTCTTTTGCCTTTATGCTTATCTGTTTTGTTCCTTTTGTCCCTTTCAGTAGTTCCGCAAGTACAAGTCTTCCAATATATCTCTGGCCCTTCGGTATCTCCTTTACTTCTTCATATCCTTTTACATGATTTAAATATCTTTTAATAAATTCATCCTCTCCAAGTATACCCTGTCCCTCATATTCTATCCTGAGAGGCCTTGCCATGTTGTTTTATAACATAAGAATCGCTTAAAATACAAGAAACAAGACCTGACCCCACGGGGCGTGACCCCACGGGGCGCGTTTGCCGGACGATACAAATCACTTTGCGTAGAAAAGGAGGGGTATCTGCTGGAACTAAGTAGATACATTCATCTGAATCCGGTGCGGGCAAAGATTGTGAAGGATCCGGAAGAATATCATTGGAGCAGCTATCGTTTCTATGTTGGCAAGGATAAGAGACCAAATTGGTTGAATACTGAGTGGCTTCTGGAAGAGTATGGGAAGACGCGCATAGTGGCACAGAGAGAATACCGCAAGTTCGTCGAGGTGGGCATCAGCACCCCTTCACCTTATCCAACTGAGCAAGTAGCTGGACAGTCCATTCTTGGAAGCAAGGATTTTGTCGAAAAGGTCA
>JBFLVX010000139.1:0-5852 GCA_040758255.1 Nitrospirota bacterium | reverse complement strand
TTAAGATAATGTCAAGGCTTAATATTGCCGAAAGAAGGCTTCCGCAGGATGGAAGAATAAAGCTAAGAGTCTCGGGCCGGGATTTAGACCTCAGGATCTCCACCATGCCGACTGTTTACGGAGAGAGCATTGTCATGAGGATACTCGACAGGAGCACTTCCCTGACCGCGCTTGAACATCTTGGTTTTCCTGAGAATATTGTCGAAGAATACAGGAAGCTGATTAACGCTCCTTACGGCATGCTTCTGGTAACAGGCCCTACCGGAAGCGGGAAAACAACCACGCTTTACGCGTCCCTTAGCGAAATCAACTCTGAAGACAAGAAGATCATCACTATAGAGGATCCTATCGAATATCAGATTGAAGGCATAAATCAGATACAGGTGCATCCCAAGATAGGACTTACTTTTGCTAATGGCCTAAGGCATATTGTCCGTCAGGACCCGGATGTCATAATGGTAGGAGAGATCAGGGATATTGAGACTGCCGAGATATCTGTGCATTCCGCGCTTACAGGGCATCTGGTATTCAGCACGCTTCATACAAATGACGCCCCTGGCGCTGTTACAAGGCTGCTTGATATGGGCACCGAGGGTTTTTTGGTATCATCTTCTCTCATCGGCGTGCTGGCACAGAGGCTGGTAAGGGTTATCTGTCCGGTGTGTAAGGAGCCTTTTACTCCAAACCCGAAGATTCTTGAAAAAGTCGAGGTTGCTTTGGCAAGCACCGAGATTTATCACGGAGCAGGCTGCGATGAATGCAGATATACAGGCTATAAAAGCAGAACAGGCATATTTGAATTGATGGTTATGAATGAAGATCTGAAGCAGCTTGTTCTGGGAAGGGCCAGTTCTGATGCTATCAGAGATATGGCTGTCTCAGGCGGAATGCATCTTCTGAGGGAAAGCGGCTGGCAAAAAGTTAGAAAAGGCATAACAACGGTTGAGGAAGTTTTGAGGGTGACTCAGGAGTTAATCTGATGGAAACTTACTCATATGAGGCAGCTGCCGGTGACGGCAATATTGTAACAGGCAATGTCGAGGCGGCAAGCGAACGTGCGGCTGTGGACCGTATTCAGGGCATGGGGTACTTCCCCTTAAAGGTCAGCAAAGCGGTTGAAGGCAGGAATATATCAAATATCCTCTCCGACTTCTTTCAGCAAGGCGTAAAAGATAAAGATGTAATGACCTTTACATACCAGCTTGGCGTGCTTCTTGACGCCGGATTCCCTCTTGACAGGGCGCTTTCAATACTTTATGAACTGACCGACAAGAAGCCCTTCAGGGATATGATAAAAGATATTTTATCCCAGATACGGAGCGGAAAATCATTTTCAGAAGCGCTCTCAAAGTTCAAATCCGCATTCCCGCTCTTTTATGTAAATATGATCAAGGCAGGAGAAGCCGGAGGCTTTCTTGAGGATACGATCTCAAGAATGGCGGTCTATCTTGAAAACACACAGGCATTAAAGGAAGAGATACGATCCGCTGTTATTTATCCTTCCATACTGAGCGTTGTTGGAGGCTCTGCAATTATCGTATTGCTTACATTCGTGGTGCCGAGGTTTACAAGTATATTCTCTGATATGGGGGAGACGCTTCCCCTGCCTACAAAGATACTCCTCGGCATAAGTGGCGGCTTAATAAACTATTGGTGGGCTATACTGCTGTTTTTAGCCGCTCTTTTTTTTGCAGTAAGGCGATACCTCGGCACCGAGAGCGGGAGACAGGCATGGGACAGGGCAAGATTCAGACTGCCGCTATTCGGAAGATTATTTAAAGAGGCTGCTGTTTCGAGGTTTGCAAGAACATTGGGAACCCTTCTTCAGAGCGGGGTCCCGCTGCTTAACGCACTGCAGATAGTAAAAGGCACACTTGGCAGCGAAAGCATAGCGGAGATGATCCAGTCCGTAAGGGAAGAAGTAAGAAAAGGAAGAGGCATATCAGAGCCTTTAAAGAGAAGCAATATATTCCCTCCGATGGCCGTGCATATGGTGAAGGTGGGCGAGGAGACAGGAAGGCTTGATGAGATGCTCACTAAGATTGCTGAACGATTTGATATAGAGGTGAGGACTTCCGTAAAGAGGATGCTCTCTTTGCTTGAGCCTGCCATGATACTTTTTATGGGTCTTATTGTAGGTTTTATTGTCATAGCTATGCTTTTGGCGATATTCAGCATTAATGAACTGCCGTTTTAACTAATAAATTATTCAATGTTATAAGGGGGAAGTTATGAATGGAAAGAAAAGCAGAAACCATTTAAAAGACGAGGGCGGATTTACACTTATTGAGCTTATGGTGGTCATGATTATTCTCGGACTGCTTGCAGCGCTTGTTGCTCCAAAGGTTTTCAATAAGCTGGGGAAGGCAAATACAAATGCGGCTTACGCGCAGATAGAGCTTTTGGGAACAGCTCTTGATTCATTCCGACTCGACGTCGGGAGGTATCCAACCACTTCAGAGGGTTTGGAAGCGCTCATTAAGCCTGTCTCCGGCGATGAAGGGTGGCATGGTCCGTATCTGAAAAAGAGTGAGATACCTCTTGATCCATGGCATAATCCATATCACTATGAGTGCCCGGGCAATCACGGCGATTATGATCTCTATTCGTACGGCAAGGATAATGCTGAAGGCGGCGAAGGAGAAGACAGCGACCTTGTAAGCTGGAAGGGGCTCGGAAAAGAAAAATAAAGATTGAATGAGAAAGAATGTATACAGAACAAGAAAGGCTGAAGAGAAGAGTTCATCCTTGATTTTCTGTCCTTCCTTCAGTTTGCATCATTCCGCTGGTTTTACCCTTATTGAGCTGATCATTGTTCTGATGATTATAGGAATTTCCCTGGGCCTGGTCGGCATCTTTGTCAATAAGGGTTCGGGTAATCTTGAATTAAAGAGAGTTGCCAAAGAGATAACCACAACTCTGAAATATGCCCGAAACCGTGCGGTATCCGAGAAAAAAGTATATTCTTTTGTAATTAGTGAAAGCAAAGGAACATACAGCCTATATGCATCGGACATTGCCGGAAATAATGAAGCCGAATCCGTAATGAGCAAGACTCTTCCGGATAACTTAAAGATAAATTTTAAGGAGGGGGAGGATGATTCTTACAAGATTTATTTTTTCCCTGGCGGCAATTCCACTGGCGGAATGATAGATATCCGTAATCAAGTGGGCAGAGGTTTATTAGTGACGGTCAATAGGGTAACCGGAAAGGTGGAGATAACAAAGAATCAGAGTTCATATTGAATGGTATTGAATTATAATGCAGGATATTAAATCAAATAATTATAGGGTCATTAACTCGCAATTTTCAGGGGCGGCAGGGTTTACACTTATAGAAGTGATTGTGGCTGTCGCTATCTTATCTGTAAGTCTCGTCATGATTATGCAGCTTTTTGCCGCGGGGTTAAAGTCGAGCAGGGCATCTTGCGATTATACAAGAGCTGTCATGCATGCGAAGGATAAGATGGAGGAGTTGTACGCATCGCCTATACATCCTCATGAAGGCGGCGAGTTCAGTGACGGTTACAAATGGGAGGCAGGCGCAGAGCTGTTCGAAGAGGCTGATAATGCTAAAGATGAAGAAGCGATGGTTAACTTATTGAAATTGAAAGTAAAAATAACGTGGAAATCTGCCGCAAAGCAGGAGAGCTCATTTGAGCTTGAGAGCCTCAAGATGGTATCAGCGGAGGATGCCGAGAACCTTTAAGAGTGGTTAAGGTGCAAGACATAAGACGAACAAAAAAATACGGGAAGTATAGGGCTGTTAATGTTCAGACAGGATTTACGCTTGTTGAGGTTATACTGGCTATAGTTATTTTAAGTTTAGTCACTTTAATCATCGGAAGCGGTTTTCGTCTCGGAATAGATGCGTGGGAAAGAGGCGACAGAGAGACGAGTGATATACAGAAGTATCGGGTATTGTATGAATTGTTCTCACGGCAGTTAAAATCTTCATACCCGTACAGGATGAAGATTGATGAAGATAAGGTTGTGATATTCAAGGGCGAATCGGATTCAATCACCTTTGTCACGGTCTCTAATGATTCATACGTAAGCGGATTCAGGTGGATAAGGTACAGGTACAAAGACGGCGCCCTTTTATTTAGAGAAGGGATGCTTCCCGATAAAAAGTTATTTGAGATCAGCTCTGCTGATGACGAAGTTATAGAACCGAGTATAGGGGAGATCAAATTTTCATACCTTGCGCCGGATGCCGAAGAATGGAAGGAATCATGGGAGATGGGCGATGAGCTTCCGGCGGCTGTGATATTTAAGATAGGGGATTTTGAACCGATGCGGGTGTCATTGCCTCTCTCCAAAATCAAAGAAGGCTCAAACGACAATGAATCGTTATAAGAAATGCTGCAGAGGCGATAAAGGATATTTCAAACCGTTAAGGGATGAAAGCGGGGCGGTTGCGCTCATTGTTGTCTTATGGGTGATTGTTCTGCTTACCGCGATCGTGGGAGAATTTTCATATTCAATGAGAACAGAGATCAATATAACAAGAAATTTCAAAGAGGAGACTGAGGCTTATCATATCGCTTTGGCGGGCATTGAAAAGGCGAAGATGGAGATATTCCAGGCCGAATCGCAAAAGGTATATTTAAATGAGGGCGGAGTGCTCGTTTTTAATGCGGATGATGAAGCGCCCCAAAGGAGCGGCAGTCTTGGCAGTGGCAGTTATTCGTACGTGATCACTGATGAAGAGAGCAAACTCAATATCAACAATGCAACGGCTTTGCAGCTTAAATTCATCTTTCTTAAGTCAGGCGTTGATGTTACTGAAGTTGATACAATAGTTGATTCTATTATTGACTGGAGGGACGAGAACGACCTCCATATGCTGAACGGCGCGGAGGAGGAGTATTACCGGTCATTGGATTATCCATATAGCTGCAAGGACGGACCTTTTGAATCAATAGAAGAGCTTTTACTTGTAAAGGGCATGACGAGAGAGATATTCTACGGCTCGAAAAATAAGAACAGCGAAGAAATATACAAAGGTGTTGTACAATATTTAACGGTTAACGGCCTGAACACGATTAATGTTAATACAAGCTCGGATATCGTGCTTGAGGCAGTCTTGGGAGCCGAGGTAGCGGCACGTATCATAAGTCAGAGAGTGGTTGGGCATGTTACGAATCCTGAAGGAGGAAAAGTATCATCTGACTTTTTTGCCATTACTTCGACAGGCGCATCTGCGGACGGAGCGATCAAAAGGAGTATTAGAACGGTAGTGCAGAAAAAAGGAAACAGCCTGGAGGCTGTTTCCTGGGATGACAACTTTTTAGGGTAATTCTATGGTAGAACTGCTGGGCATAGAGTTTAAGGAAGACTCTATTATATTTACACACCTTAAGAACAGCCTTTCAGGCATGAGGGCGCTGTCATCCGCAACGTTTCCTTTTAAGGGGGATGATGAGATTATCTCTGCCATAAAGGAGCATTTAAGCCGGCGCGGCATACGAACCAAAAGAATTTTTGCAAGTATTCCTGACAAATGGGCGATTATCAAATTTACAGAACTGCCGTTGGCCAGGGAAAGAGGCAAGGATGCGCTTTCCCAGTTAATGCGATACGAGATTGAACGTCATATACCGTTTCAGATTGAAGATGTTAATTATGATTTTCAGGTAGTAGAGGAACGTGATACCGCTGCAAAAGTGGTTTTTGCCGTTGTTCCTAAAGGGAAGCTCGATGCAGTTAATGAATTTCTCCACAAGCTTTCTCTCCAGCCAGATGTTATCACGATATCCTCATTTGCCGTCCTGAATGCATTAGAAATGAGCGGCGTATCAATAGGCGGCTGGCGGGAAGTTGCAGGCATTGCAGGGAAGTCAGATCTT
>JBFLVX010000138.1:0-5869 GCA_040758255.1 Nitrospirota bacterium | reverse complement strand
ACGCGGCAAAGCTCGCAGGCATCAAGACAAAGTTCTACAGGGCGGGCACGATGTTCTGCACATACTTCACTGATAAAGAGGTCTATAACTTCACTGACGCGGCAAAGACAGACACCGCGAAGTTCTCCTTATACTTCAGAAAGATGCTTGACAGGGGCATAAACCTGGCGCCGTCCGCATACGAGGCGGGCTTCATGTCGCTTGCGCATACAAGCGCTGATATTAATAAAACCGCGCGGGCTGCGTATGAGACATTTAAAGAAATAAAGTGAAACTCATAATAACCGGTTTCTCTAATTCAGGAAAGACAACGGTCTTTAACGCGCTCACAGGCCAGAATCTTGAGACGACCGCGTACTCAACCTCAATAGCCGCTGATGTTGAGCCGCATCACGGCGTGGTGAAGGTGCCTGATGCACGTATTGATAAACTTGCCTCCATCTATGAACCAAAAAAAATCACTTACGCGACTGTAGAGTATCTTGATTATTTAGGCATAACATCAGGCGATACCTCTCAGAACGTCAAGGTCTTCAATCTTCTGAAGGATGCCGATGCGATCGTACACGTTGTCCGCGCATTTGAGGAAGCCTCGGTCATACACCCGATGAAGAGCGTTGACCCTTTACGTGATGTCTCCTCATTTGAGGCGGAACTTATACTCGGCGATCTTGAGTTTGTCGAAAAGAGGCTTCAGAAGATAAAGGAGCAGTCAAATCGGGGCAAGAAGCCTGAGACATCTGACAAAGACCTCTTTCTTAAATGCAAGGCGGCTCTTGAAGATGAGATATCCTTGAGGGATGTGGAGTTTAATGATGATGAGAAGAGGCAGATGCTCCCCTACCAGTTCCTCACCGCCATGCAGGAGATAATCGTCCTTAATATTAATGAGAGCGATATCAACTCAGACAAGGCAAAAGAGATCCAGAATAAAGTTGAGACATTTTTTAAGAAGAAGGGTAAAGGCATAGCGCCTCAGATCCTGACCCTATGCGGAAAGATAGAGATGGAGATAGCTCAGCTTCCTACTGATGAGGCAAAAGAATTTCTGGATGAAATCGGCATTGAAGAGCCTGCAATGAAGAAGCTCTGCCATGTATCATACGATGCTCTTGGACTCATCTCTTTTCTGACATCAGGCACAGATGAAGTGAGGGCCTGGACTATCAAGAAAGGACTGCATGCCCAGCAGGCCGCAGGGAAGATACACTCAGACATAGAAAGAGGATTTATCAGGGCAGAGACCGTCAGCTATGACGACTTCATCGCCTCAGGCGGAGATATGGTCAAGGCAAAAGAGAAAGGTCTCTTCAGGCAGGAAGGCAAAACCTACGAAGTCAAAGACGGGGATATTATTAATTTCAAGTTTAATGTGTGATTTTTCCAATAAGCAGTTTCAACTCGCAAGTTAAATCTTTCCGTTTATCGTTGACCGTAATTTTCACTTGAAATAAGCAGTTAATTGGTATATAACAAAATAAGCCCGCTTCCTATCAAAATGAACTCACTAAGACGATTTTTAAGGGGAGGTAGATGACCTTTTACAACATAAAGATTAACAAAACCGAGTTAGAGAAATTATCGGAAGATGAAAAAATATTTTTGTTTCAGCTTGCTCACTTTCTTAACGAAATCAGTATCTTGAATAAATGTTTCGTTATGGCAGGCAATGGACTGACTGGATCAAAAGATAAAATTGAAAGGCATGGGCAGGTTGCATTAGGATTGTTTTTTCTCCGAATGTTGGCAGGCAAGTTAGAAGAAGGCTGGCAAATGCTCCAGAGAGATTTCTTTGGTTCAAAATTATCTAAAGATTATGAAAAAGAACTTCCTCCAAATGCCATAGACAGCTTGAATAAATTAAAGCGGTATTTAAGTAGCAAAAATGTTATCAAGTTTCTCAGAGATGAACTTTCATTTCACTATGGCAAGGAAGAAATCAAAAAGGAATTAAGCAAAGCAAGCACCACCGAAACATTTGAAATGTTCATTTCTGATGAAGCAACTAGTCTCTATGCATTCAGTGATCCCATGATCCTTAGAATAATTTGTGAATATCTCGAATTGCCTGATGTAGAAAAAGCTTCAAAGAAATTGCTGGATGGAATTAGTGGGGATGTCACCAGATGGTTTTTGGAGTTTGCTAATGAATGCTTACTTCTTATTGTTAAGAAACTAAATATTGACTACTCGAAAACGGAAATTCCTAACCCTCCTTTATTACGTGAAGTGAAGCTGCCATACTTTGTTAGGAAGGATGAATGAACTCAATCAGTCAAAAATATTGACTGCCAACATCGAATAAAGGAGACAGCAAAGAATGCCGGAAACTCTATTTAATAACAGGCTTGTACAAGGGACAACCGAAAAACAAAAAACCACAATATTAAGCTAAATTCACGGTCAATTTTGTATAATTTATAAAGAAGGGGGGGCGAACATGCAAACAGCCAAGCAAGAGGTAAGCGAACTTCTCAATCGTTTGCCGGATGATTGCACCTTAGAGGACGTTCAATATCATCTTTATGTCCTTCAAAAAATTGAACGCGGCTTAAAAGACATAGAGGAAGGGCGCTTTTATTCACAGGAAGAAGTTGAGAAAAAGATGTCAAAATGGCTCGAACAGTAATCTGGTCTTACGAAGCAACTGCTGACCTCGAAACGATTGCCGATTATATTGCAAAAGATTCCACTTTTTATGCGGCATCATTTGTTATAGAAGTCCGTGAAGCAAGCCGCTCCTAAATGAATTTTCAGAACGAGGCCGTCTTGTTCCTGAGTTGTCAAACCCTTCTACCCGTGAACTTTTCATAAAGAATTATCGTCTTATTTACCATGTTGAAGAAGTACGTGTTGATATTTTGGGTCTTATCCACGGGAGGAGAGACTTAAAGACATTATGGGAAAAAGAGCAAAGGTGAAATTAACTGTGAATGAAACGCCGGTTACCGAGAGTAATGTTTTTCTAAAGCAAATCATCTGCCGATAAATCACCCGTCGATAAACCTAGCTGACTTGATTAAAACGCCGGAGAATGGCATAATTTCCTTTACTTATTATCTTGCTTGCCAGCACTAATATCTTAAAATTCTGATTCTACGGGAAGTTAAAGAAAAAGTTACATTCAGGATATTTATATGATGAAGAAAAGGCTTTTAAGTCTTGCCTCTGTTTTAATCCTCTTGCTTGCCGGACACCTGCTTACATCCGGGCAATCTTTTGGCGCTGTTTTGTTAGACAGGGTTGTTGCTGCTGTGAATGACGAGATAATAACATGGAGCGAATTAAGGAAAGCGATAGAACTTGACGGAAGGGAGCAGATGTCAGGCCTGACCGGTGAGGCGCGGGAGAAGAAGATAAAAGAGCTTGAGAAGCCTTTCCTTCACAAATTGATTGATATGAAGCTCCAGCTTCAGGAGGCTCGGAAATTGAGGTTTAATGTGAGCGCTTCTGAAGTGGATGACGCTGTTAATGATATTAAAAAGAAATATAACCTTACGGATGAAGCATTGGATAACTCCCTGAGAAGAGAAGGCCTTTCGCTGCAAGAATACAGAACAAACCTCTCGGATCAGATACTCTTATTAAAGGTTATAAATTACAATGTGAAATCAAAGGTATTTATCTCTGATAAGGCGGTTGAAGATTATTACAGAGCCAATACCGGCAAGTTTCAGAAGGATGAGAAGGTGAAGATAATGCAGATATTCTTTGCCTTGCCGGCAGATGACTCTAAGAAGGCTGCTATTGAAGCAAAGGCGCAGGATATAATGCAGAGGATCCAGAAAGGCGAGGATTTTGCGAAACTTGCAGCCGAATACTCGGAAAATCCTGACAGGGAATCCGCATGGGACATTGGATATGTTAAGCGCGGCGGATTGCTCAAAGAGGTTGAAGAGACTGCCTTTTCGCTGAAGCCGGGTGAAAACAGCAAGCCGTTCTGGAGTGTTGCCGGGCTTCATATCATAAAAATAGTGGATAGAACAGGGAGCGATGCCGGGAAGGCGAGGGAAGAGATAAAGAGCATTCTTTTTGAAGATGCGTTCAATTTAAAGCTTGATGATTGGATAAAAGAGCTGAGAGAAACGGCTTATATAGAGATAACTTTAAATAACTAATAATTAAGAACTGGGAACTAAGAACTAAAGAAGCAATAAAAGACAAATTTATTATTTCTCACTTATTTTTAAGGAGCAGGCTATGTTACAGGACAATGTAAAGATAGGACTTACCTTTGATGACTTGCTTTTGCTGCCAGCGAAATCGGGCGTTCTGCCAAGAGAGACCGATATAAAGGCAAACTTTACAAAGAATATAAAATTGAATATCCCTATTGTCAGCTCTGCCATGGACACTGTTACAGAGACAGAGCTTGCCATTGCCATTGCAAGGGAAGGCGGGATAGGCATAATTCACCGCGCCATGCCCATAGTAAAGCAGGCGGACGAAGTTGATAAAGTGAAGAAATCAGAGAGCGGCATGATCCTTGACCCTATAACCCTGCGTCCTGAGGATAAGATATACAAAGCCCGCACCCTTATGAAGAGATACAGGATCTCAGGGGTTCCCATAACAAAGGGCAAGAAGCTTGTGGGCATATTGACCAACAGGGACCTCAGGTTTGAGACGAACCTGCAGAGAAAGAACTCCGAGGTCATGACAAAGAAGGGGCTTGTGACAGCCCCTGTCGGCACAAGCCTTAAGACTGCCGAGGATATTCTGCACGAGCACAAGATCGAGAAGCTGCCGATCGTGGACGGTGATTTCAATCTGGTCGGTTTGATAACTATAAAGGATATTGAAAAGAGAAAGAAGTATCCGCATGCCTGCAAAGACAAATTAGGCAGGCTGAGAGTGGGCGCTGCAATCGGTGTTGGCGAAGACTCCATGGAACGTGCAGAAGCCCTGATCGCATCTAATGTAGATGCAATTGTGGTTGACACTGCTCACGGCCATTCAAAGCTTGTTATTGATATGGTCAGGGCGCTGACGAAGAGGTTTGATAAGATCGAGATAATAGCCGGCAATGTGGCAACGCCGGAAGCGACAAAAGACCTGATTGCCGCAGGTGTCAGCGCGGTCAAGGTCGGCGTGGGCCCGGGCTCCATCTGCACCACAAGGATTGTTGCCGGAGCAGGCGTTCCCCAAATGACCGCTATAAAAGAGTGCTCAAAAGTGGCTGATGCCGCGGGCATACCCATAATTGCAGACGGAGGAATAAAATTCTCCGGAGATGTAACAAAGGCTATAGCTGCCGGCGCAAGCTCCGTCATGATAGGCGGCCTCTTTGCAGGAACTGACGAGAGCCCCGGTGAATTGGTGCTCTTTCAGGGGAGAAGTTATAAGGTATACAGAGGCATGGGCTCTCTTGGAGCTATGGAGGCAGGCTCAAAAGACAGGTACTTTCAGTCCGGCGTTGAGTCCAAGAAGCTCGTTCCCGAAGGAGTTGAAGGCAGGGTGCCGTATAAAGGCCCTCTTGCCGCGAGCATCCATCAGTTAGTAGGAGGGCTGAGGTCTGGAATGGGTTACTGCGGATGCAAGAACATTCAGGAGCTTCGCAAAAAGGCGAGGTTCATAAGGATAACTCCCGCGGGTTTAAGGGAGAGCCACGTGCACGATGTTGTAATTACAAGAGAGGCTCCAAATTACAGTTCGGAATAAACCAAACAATGCAGACATTGCTCAAAAAAACTTACAAATCGATGTTTTTATCATATAAGACAACTATCTTTGGATAAAAAGATTAGGTGATTATAAAACTTTTGGTACCGTTTTACAGAGTTTTTCAACTAACAGGGTGAATATGTCATTGGCTCTATTATTGTATCTGAATTCCATCTCTTTTAAGTACAAAGGGAACTTCTCTTTG
>JBFLVX010000137.1:0-5945 GCA_040758255.1 Nitrospirota bacterium | reverse complement strand
GATTCTATTGTAAAGATGGGGTTTGAAGATGTAAAAATCATAACTCTCGGGAACACGATCAAACTCTCTCCATTAAAGCAGGTATCTGCATCTTATAAATTCGCAATATGCAATTTTTCAGATGAATATGATTTTTTTATAATTTCGGGGAATTGGGCACCTTTCGCGGCAAAAAAACATAAACCAAATTTATACTATTGCCATACACCGGCAAGAGCATTCTATGATTTATACGATTCATTTCTGAGGAGACAACCCCTTTTTGCAAAGCCGTTATTTATGTTATGGGTGGCTATTTATAAGTCTATATATGAATACTATGTGAAGAAAGTAGAAAGAATTATAGTAAATTCAATAAATACTCAGTCAAGAGCTATTAAATATCATCATAGAAATGCAGAAATCATATATCCCCCTATTGATGTATCAAAGCATAAGTTTAAACAATATGGGGATTTTTGGCTCTCAGTAAATAGATTGTATCCCGAGAAAAGAATTGAATTACAAATAGAGGCTTTCAGGTTGATGCCAAATGAAAAACTTATAATAGTAGGAGGTTATGCTAAAGGAGATCGTGCAGCCAAATATGTAAAAAAGATCAAAAAAGATATACCTGAAAATGTTGAGATAAGAGGATCTATATCAGAAAAAGAACTTATCTATCTATATGATAATTGCAAAGGGTTTATTGCTACAGCAATGGATGAAGATTTTGGAATGACTCCAGTAGAAGCAATGGCATCTGGAAAACCTGTAATAGCTGTGAATGAGGGTGGTTATCTGGAAAGTGTAATAAATGAAAAAACTGGAATGTTGATAGAACCCAATGTGAGCAATATAATAAATGCAATAAATATTATATCAATAGATCCAGTGAAATATAGAGATGCATGTGAAGAACAGGCAAAAAAATTTGATATATTTATATTTATAAATAGTATAAAAAATATAATAGAAAATTCTAAATGAACCCACTATCCGGCCTAAAGACTGGGGAGTTTCAAGGCTGCCGTCAGTCAGTAGTATCAAATTTCTCCATCCTCTCCGCCAGCAGCCTCCAGTTGCATTCCTGTAAAACCTTGACGATCTTGTGCATGGCCCCGCTTTCAACAGCCTTAACTCTGTCTGATTCTTTCTCCACTCCGTGAAAAGGGAGCATTATAAAGAATGCCTGATCCACGTACTTCTTGACAGGCCGCAGCACATCTTCCATTCTCGTGTAATACGGGTCTTCACCTCCTGCGCAGGGTTTGCCGAAAACATTAAACTGCCTGCACGCCATTGGCCTCATGGTATATATGGAGCAGGCGGATTCAATAAGGAAAGGGCAAGGATCATTCTTTTTGTGATGCTTAAGCCGCCCTTTAAGAGTCTCCCTGTCATGCCCTGACATTTTTTCTGCCGCATACCATGATATGCCCATAAGCTCAAGCGGATAAACGGGAATATCTTTGAGCGCTATGCAGCAGTTTGTGCATCCTCTTTCACAGGCGAACTCTCTTCCTCTCTTCCGCTCCAATTCTATCGCTCCGGCTACCCCCTTATCTAAAATATGATAGGCGTCAAGGAGCATCGAAAGCCATGGGAGTCTCTTTTCTTCCTGAGGGAACGATGTCCTTTTGGTTTTAACAGGACCTGATCTGTTCTTCTTATTTTTCGGCATTATTCATAATGGGTCAGGATACGGACAGCTTTTATAAACAGGCAAACAGGTTGTAAGCCATGGCTTGATATTATAAAAAAAGTGAACAATACTAATACATGGAATACTTTCTCCTCTGCACTCTCTGGATCGTCTGGTGTTTTCTGCACAGCTTCTTCACAACTTCAAGAACAACAACCTGGTTCAAAAATCATTTAGGAAACAGGGTCAACTTTTACAGGCTCGCCTACAACCTCTTCTCCCTTATGACAGTCCTGCCATTGCTTTACTGGCATGGGAAAATAGCAGGACCTGTTGTTATCCCTCTTTCGCCGCTTCTAAGACATTTTAAAATAATCATTATTATCCCGGCAATAACTCTCATGGCAGCGGCCTTCTTTTCATTCGATACAAAAGAGTTCTTGGGTATTAAACAGATAACCGGCAGAACTAAAATAAATACAGTTCCGGCAATCACGAAGCGCGGTCTTTACGGCATCGTGCGGCATCCGATATACCTCGCCGGTTTTATCTTTTTTCTGGCATTGATAACAGACGCCCCTCTTGCTCAGTTTTTAGGATACCTTATCCTCGCTATTTATATGGTTATCGGGACATTAAGGGAAGACAGGCGTCTTGCAAATGAGCTTGGAGATGTCTATAGAAGATATCAGAAAGAGGTGCCTATGTTCCTGCCAAAATTCAGTCGAAAAAACCGTCAGTGACCTTTTAAGGTCACCACGCCGTTCTGAGGGTTGTAATCATACATGCCTTGATCAATCGGGGAATCCATTAATTTCTGTATCTCGGTAAGATTTTCTGGATACTTGCCGTTTGATGCGTAATAAATCTGAATGGCGTTCTTTACACCTTTCAAGGTCGCCTGCTGCCCTTCTATCTTGGCCCCCTCGTGAACGCTTATCAGGTCATCGCCATACTGTGCAACAGGGCTTGTCTTTTCTTTGCACCCGCCGATTGAAGCAGCTAACAA
Organism: Nitrospirota bacterium; assembly: GCA_040758255.1. Classification (GTDB taxonomy): domain Bacteria; phylum Nitrospirota; class Thermodesulfovibrionia; order UBA6902; family UBA6902; genus JACRPZ01. The sequence goes on along the minus strand of JBFLVX010000137.1, from coordinate 3,312 downwards.
AACAAGGAAAACAGAGAGCGCTATTTTTGTTTTAATCATGGTCATAAAAGATTTACAGCTCCTAATTGATTTTAAACTAATAAAGATAAGAAATTAAAGCTTGAATATCGTTTATTATTAGATGAATTTAGTTGACAAATCCATATATTTAATTGTAATATTTATTTACTGAGAATCATTCTTCCTATTGTATGGCCCGGAAGAATGATTAAGGGCAAATTCGCTAAATAACAATTGGTTATCAAAAGGAGGCAAGAAAGATGAGTGTATTTAAATGCAAAAGCTGCGGGGAGACAAAAGAGGGAAAGTGCAAGCCAAAAAAGTGCCCAAAGTGCGGAGCAGAGGACACGATGCAGAAGAAAGAGACCGGCTGTTGCGCTTGCAAGTGCTGAACTCGCTTGCTGCCATGTGCAGCGGTAATTAAGACAGGAGGAAGTGAAAATGTGCGTAGAACATAAAGTAATTTGCAGATGCGGAAAGAGGGAGGCGAGCTTTCAATTCAAGGATGAGATAATGCCGCCTGAGACCATTGAAGCTCTGTATTGTCCTGAATGCTCTAAAAGGATCGCCTTTGATTCTATAAGCATGGTAAATGACAATGGCTGGATAATCAAGTACGATATGGATGTCATCAGAATATGCAGGCAGAAATTACCCGGCAGCGTTATGGAGAATCTCCTGCCTGAGACGCTGTTTGACACAGGGTACGCAACATGGCGGGGAATCTATCCCGGGGACCATATTGACAGTATAAAAGAGAGGCAGGAACTTGCAAAGCTGGCAAAGGAAGACCCAAAGAAATATTTTAAAGAGATAAAGAGCTGGGCTCTTAACAGGATGTCACGCTTAAAGCATGAGGGCTGGAGAAAGGCTTACGAAGGAAAGGCGGCTTAATGACTGACGTAAAAGAAGAGATCGTTAAGCAGTTAAGAGAGAAGAGGTATGGTGAGTTAATCAATCTCCCGCACGGCAGGAGAAGGACCTTAAGCCTGCTAATCTCCCTATCTTACGATAAAAAGGATGTTATATCCTGGCGGGCGATGGAGGCTATCGGGGTAATAACCGCAGAGATAGCGAAAGAAGACCCCGGGCATGTCAGAAATACGGTCGGAAGACTGCTCTGGATGATGAGGGATGAGTCTGGGGGTATAGGATGGGGCGTTCCGGAGATCCTCGGAGAGGTAGTAAGGAACAACCCCGAACTGTGCGCTGACATTGCTCCGATTATAGTTTCTTTTCATGAAGAAAAGATGCTGAACGCGGGTGTTCTCTGGGCTATCGGCAGGATCGGAAAGATCAATGCTGAGTTTGTTGATTATGCTGTCCCTATAATCATCTCTTTTCTTGAATCTCCTGAACTGATACTTCGCGGTTATGCTGCTATTGCATGCGGCAAACTCTCGGCGCTGGCGGCTGTTAATGAACTTGAAAAGCTCAAGGCTGATACAGGCATTGTACCATTTTATGAGGAAGGCGAACTCAGGGAGAAGAGCATAGGGGAGATAGCATCAGAGGCCGCTGAGAAAATTAAAGAGGCGGAATACAGTGGCAGAGAAGCAGCGTTACAAATTTCTTGAAAGTATCCACAGATCCCTTGAAGATACAAAAGTCTGGTTTATGTGGTAAGAACACGGTATACTGAAGGGGTTACTGATAAAAAACAGAGGAGGGATTGATGTCAAAGACAGAAGAGCATCTTCAGGAGGCGTTTGCGGGTGAATCACAGGCGAACAGGAAATATCTTGCCTTTGCCAAACAAGCCGATAAGGAAGGTTACAAACAGGCGGCGAAACTTTTCAGGGCTGCTGCCGAGGCTGAGACCATTCACGCGCACAGTCATCTTAAACAATTAAACGGGGTAAAGAGCACAAAAGAGAACCTTGAGGCAGCGATAAGCGGTGAAACATTTGAGTTCAAGGAGATGTACCCGCAGATGATAAAGGATGCGGAAGCCGAAGGGCACAAAGGCGCCCTTCGCAGTTTTAATTTTGCAAATGAGGTTGAAAAAACTCACGCAAACCTTTATAAAAAGATGCTTGAAAATCTTGGCAGCAATGAAGAGGTTGACTATTATGTATGTGACATATGCGGGCATACAGCCGAAGGCAGTGCGCCTGATAAGTGTCCTGTATGCGGTGTAAAGAAAGAAATGTTCAGAAAGATAGATTAACTTCATTATGAAAGTTATAGCATTTCTCGGAAGTCCAAGAGTTGATGGAAACACGGAACTTCTCCTCAATGAAGCAGTAAGAGCCGTTGAAGAGTCTGGGAATAATGTAGCCATCTTCAGGCCCGGCCTTATGAAGCTCTCGCCATGCCTTAACTGCGGGCAATGCGAAGAGACCGGCGAATGCATCATAGATGATGATATGAAAAAGGTGTACCAGGCCATTCAGGAAGGAGACCGCTTCATCCTCGCCTCGCCCATCTTCTTCTTTGGACTCTCAGCCCAGATAAAGGCGATGATAGACCGCTGCCAGGCGTTCTGGTGCAGAAAATACTTACTGAAGAAACCAATACCTCCCGGAGTGTTTGGAAGAAAGGGGCTTCTGCTTATGATAGGCGGTATGAAGAACGATACAGGCTTTACATGCGGCGAGGCAACTGCAAAGGCATTCTTCAGGACTATCAGTGTGCCTGAACACGAGACGCTTTTCTATAAAGAGGTGGATGCAAAAGGCGCGATACAGAAACACCCTACAGCACTTAAGGATGCCTACGAAGCTGGGAGACGATTGGTTTAAACCAATCGTCTCTCAGCCATTCCATAAATCCTGTGAGGTCTCGTGGATAAGTTCTGCAAGTAGTCCTTTGCCTGTCCCGCTCTCTCCGGTAATAAGTATATTAGCCTTGGTAGGAGCAACTTTTTCAACAGTGTGAAACACCCCTGACATCGGCTCGGATGTGCCTATAATCTCTTTAGAGCCGAAACACTGGCTGAGCTGTTGTCTCAGCCTCTGGTTCTCAAGAGAGAGTTTGCTGTGCTCAAGCACCCGTTTAATTGTAAGCTTTAACTCTTCATGCATAAAAGGCTTAACAATATAATCAACAGCCCCTTTCTTCATCGCCTCAACTGCCTCATTCTATAGAGCCGTAAGCGGTCATAATAATTACGGGGGTAGAAGAAGTAACCTCCTGCGATTTCTCCAGAACGCCAAATCCATCCATTCCCTCCATCCTAAGGTCAGTTATTACAAGGTCAATATGCTCATCCTTTAATTTTTTTACAGCTTCCGCGCCGTTAGCCGCTGTTACAACAGCATAGCCTTCGCGCTCAAGCACATAAACCGCGCCGCACCTGCATATGCCGCC
>JBFLVX010000136.1:0-5991 GCA_040758255.1 Nitrospirota bacterium | reverse complement strand
CAATGAGCTTGCGCCTGCGAGGACATTCGGGTTTCTGAGGGATGTGGAGATGTTGAGAGCCAGGGGACTGGCGAGAGGCGGCTCGCTTGAGAACGCCATAGTGCTTGGCGATAAAGATGTCATTAATAAAGGGAAGCTAAGGTTCAGGGATGAATTTGTGAGGCATAAGATACTTGATGTGGTTGGCGATATCTCATTACTGGGGATGCCGCTTTACGGCCATATAATAGCAAATAAGTCAGGGCATACCTTAAGCATAAAACTTCTCAAAAAAATCCTTCTTTCCAGGAGATCTTGGGAGATTGTATCTGAAACGCCGCCTGTCTCTTCTGCTCTTGGCTTAACCGCATAAGTTTTTGTTTTAAATATCATCAATCGCAGTGAAACAAAAAAAGAGCTGTCCCATCAAGAGGCATATGACAGGACAGCTCGCATCCGCAACACTTTAATGGAAAAAGTGTTATTTCTTCTTTTTCTTTGTAACGGTCTTTTTCTTTGTAACCTTTTTCTTTGCAGCGGCTTTTTTCTTGGCGGCCATTCTTTTTCACCCCCTTTCTTCTCACAGTACCATGAGATTAAATGTCAGAGTCTTCCCAAAAGCAGGATCTTCTTTGCAGCTATCAGCTTTTTTAGTTGACGGTCTCCTGCTTTTTTCTTGGTTTTATATTCCAAAGCGCTCATTAATGTATAGCGAATTGTTCTGCCGAATCTATTTTCGATCTCACTTAAGCTTTTTCCAATATGGTTTGAATCACAAACAATAAATAAATCTAAAGAAGGAAGATTTGTATCATCTGCATAAGGACCGTATATGAAAGCAGTTTTGGCTTCAGAAGCTTTTAAAACTGATTTGAGCGCGCCGGGAAGGCCTAATGACTTGGCTATTAAGCCTTTCAATTCAGGGAAGAGGGTTGAACTGGTGTTTACCGTGAAGTATTTAAGGTTGCCTTCTTTTTCGCTGATTAGAAGCCCCATCTGATAAAGTTTGTCAAGTTCTCTTTTAACTCCGGATGGATTTTTATTTGTGAGCCGGGCAATCTCTCTTACATAAAATTTCTCTTCAGGATTGTTAAAAAGCAATGACATAATGTCAGCCCTGATCCCGGATGTGAAAAGTTTTTCTAACATATCTAATAACACTGTATAACAAAAAAATGCAGTTGTCAAGAAAAAAATACAAAAAAGAAACAAAGAAACACTTTTTATGAACAATTTAATTGTTGCTGATAAGTAAGTTATTGTTCCTAAAAAAAGAACAATCAGACCTAATGATACTCACATTGTTATAGCATCTGCTAAGCCGTCTTTCTTTTCAATGAAATTTTAAGAGCTTGGAAGTTTCGTCTTCCTCTAACTGTGATATAATGAAATCATGAAGGAAGCGATGTTCTATGAAAAGCTTGATCGTCGGGCAGTAAAGTGTTTTCTCTGCATGCATCACTGCTCTATTACGGACGGCAAGCGCGGCATATGCGGTGTGAGGGAAAACAAGGGCGGGACCCTGTACAGCCTTGTATACGGGAAAATGGTGTCAATGAATATTGACCCGATAGAAAAGAAACCTTTGTATCATTTCCTCCCGGGTTCAAGGTCTTTCTCCATAGCAACTGTCGGGTGCAATTTTAAGTGCCTTCATTGTCAGAATTTTGATATATCGCAATATCCAAAGAAAGCAAACGAGATTCCAGGAGAAGCTGTTACTCCTGAAGAAGTTGTTACTGCAGCGGAAAGGGCGGGCTGTGAAAGTATTTCATATACTTATACTGAGCCGACTATCTTCTTTGAGTTTGCTTTTGATTGTGCGCGTCTTGCTCATCAGAGAGGAATAAAGAATGTCTTTGTCAGCAACGGATATACTTCTCCTGAAGCAACTAAAGCTATCGCGCCTTTTCTTGACGCCAATAACATTGATCTGAAGGGTGATGACGCGTTTTATACAAAGGTGTGCGGCGCCAGACTTCAGCCTGTTCTGGATACAATTAAACTGATGAAGTCTCTTGGGGTATGGGTAGAGGTCACAACTCTTGTTATAGAGTCATATAATGATTCGGATGCATCTCTTGATAATATTGCGGACTTTATTAAATCCGTAGATCCGGCCATACCATGGCATGTGACCAAATTCTATCCTACTTACAAGCTTCTCGATGCGCCGAATACGTCTGTAGAGACCCTTAAACGCGCAAGAGAGGCTGGAATTAAAAAAGGACTTAAATATGTTTATCAGGGCAATGTGCCTGGCGAGGGGGATGAAAACACTTATTGCCCTGACTGCGGTGAACTGCTGATTGAGCGTTTTGGTTTTCAGCTTAAGCAGAACAGGATTGAGAACGGTTGCTGTTTTAAATGTATGACAAAAATTGAAGGAGTATGGAGATAAAAACATGGATAGTAAACTGATAGACGAGATTCTTGAACTGTTATGGACGTTAAGAGAGCAGGGCTCAAAGAAATATGCTGACGTTGTTGCCGGAATAGGCGACAGCGATGTTCCTGATGCTATCAGAAAGATGGAGATGAGCGGCCTTATCGCAATATCGGAGGATAATATAGAATTAAAAGAGAAGGGCGAAACCCGCGCCAGAGATCTGATCAGGAGGCATAGGCTTGCGGAGAGGCTTTTTCATGATGTTATGGATGTGGGGATGCAGGAGAGCGAGGTTACCGCTTGTGAGATAGAGCACGTTCTGTCGTCGACTGTTACTGACAGCGTCTGTTCTTTTTTAGGCCATCCTCCAACCTGTCCTCATGGAAAGCCTATTCCGAGAGGCAAGTGCTGTTCAAAATACAGAGACGGGGTAAAGCCTCTTGTTGTGCGTTTAAATGAGCTTGAGGTTGGCGCCAAAGGCAAAATCGTCTTCATAGCCCATTCCGAGAACTCACGGATTGAGCGTCTATCTTCAATGGGCATTGTCCCCGGCAGCGTTTTAAGGCTGAAGAAGAAGAGGCCTTCGTTCGTGCTTGAGATAGATGAGACTGTGTTAGCAGTGGATTCCTCAATAGTGGAAGATATTTATGTAAAACAGATATAACCTGTTGCGTTTCTGTAAGTCCTTTGTAAAGCGTTTCAATCTGTTGAGATAATATCCTTTTATCTGTTATACTTTTTCAGTGCTTAGAAAACTCGATAAGTTATCAGTAATGAATCGTATTTCAATAATTGCGGTGTTGCTGCTTCTGTTATTTAGCGGAGGGGTATTTGCGGAGACTCCGAAGGCTAACGCACCAGAGGTTCAGGCGCCGCAGGGAAATCTGCCGGTTGTTGAGCCGGCTCAGCCGCCTGCCGCATCTCAGGAGGGCGTCAAAAGTCTGCCTCTTCCTCCAAACCTTCCGCCCAATATAACTCCGGAGCAGGTAAAGGCTTTCTTCTCAAAGCAGAGTTCTGAGAATTTTGTAATCCTCAATTTTGATGATGCTGAGCTGGCTGATGTGATAAATACAATCAGTTCCATCACAGGCTCGAACTTTATCGTAAGCCCCGGCTTAAGCGCGAAGATCACCATAAATTCGTCCAAGAAGATCCCTGTGAGCGAGGTGCTGAATGTCTTTGAGTCTATCCTTGAGGTGAACGGCATTTCCCTTGTAAAGTCAGGAGATTTTTTTAAGATAGTTCAGAGCGCTGTCGCCAAGCAGAAACCTCTTGAGATCCTGAAGGATGTTAACGCTGAATCCGTCCCTTACGGAGACAGGCCTGTAACACAGATTATTCCTGTAAAGTATGTCCCTGCGCGCGAGGTAACCGCTGTGCTTCAACCTATGCTTTCTCAGGCAGGGAGCATCATCCCAAATCCGAGAAACAACCTGATTATTATAAATGATAATGCTTCAAGCATAAGGCGGCTTCTGGAGGTACTCGCGGAGATAGATATTGATGTATTTCAGAATAAAAGACTGGTCTTCTTTCAGCCGCAATACTCGAATGCGAAGACCCTTTACGATGATCTGACAAACATACTTAACGCATTGAATTTCACCAGGGAAGAAGTAGTGCTTGTGCCTATTGAGAGGATAAACAGCCTTATCATCTTTTCTTCAAGCCCGGACATTTTAAGAACCATCGATATCTGGGCTAAGAAGCTTGATGAGGATGTTATGACAGGCCAGAATATCTTTGTATATCAAGTGCAGAATGTCAAAGCTCAGACTATAGCTGAGGTGCTTCATTCTCTATATGGGGGTGACAGCGGCACATCAGCAGCACAGCGTCAGACTGCCGAGACTCCCGAAGCTTCAAAGCAGAAGGCCCCCGTTAAAACGGCAACTTCTCCGGCTGTCCAAAGGACTGCTTCCGTTTCCAGCACAAGCAAAGTTGAGATCACCATATTTGAACCTACAAACGCGCTTGTAATTCTCTCTCCGCCCGGCATTTACAGAGAGATAGTCAATACTATAAAGCAACTTGATATTTATCCAAAAGAGGTATTGATAGAGGTTTTAGTAGCTGAAGTGACTCTTACCGACGATATCCGGTTTGGTGTGCAGTGGTCTGTTCTTAATGACTTCAGCATTGAAGGCGATGACAGCTTTACCGGCCTTACCCAGAACCGTTCAGGCGATGCGCCTTCTTTTACTCTCCCGCCTATTATAGGCGCAGGCTCAACAGCCGCTTCTATTACAGCAGGGGGCTTGTCATATCTTCTGTATAAACCTGACAAGATAGCCGCAATGATCCATGCTCTGGCGGGCGAGGGAAAGGTTAACATCCTGTCCAGCCCGAGGCTCCTTGTAAGAGATCAGGAAGAGGCGAGTATTGAAGCAGGCCAGGATATACCGACAGCAACAAGCTCAAGCCAGTCTAATGAGACAACATCCAATGTAAATCAGACCATAGAGTATAAAACTATCGGCATTAAGCTGAAGATAAAGCCGAGTATAAACGATGAAAGGACCGTAGTCCTTGATATAGAGCAGGAGGTATCTGACCAATTGCCGAATGTTACCGTGGGACAACAGGGATTCTCATATCCGGCATTCTCTACAAGAAAGACGAAGACCTCCATAGTTGTTCCTGATAAACAGGGGATTGTTATCGGAGGTATTATAAGAGAGAAGAAGGACAGGGATTATCAGGGGATACCTGGATTAAGCTCTATCCCTCTTCTTGGATACCTTTTCCGTTATACGACCCATGAGGTTTCAAAAACAGAATTAGTTATTCTTATTACCCCTCACGTAATAACAAACAAATCTGAAACAGAACTGGTTAAGACCGACTTTCTGGATAAACTCAAAGAGGTTAAAGAAGTTCTGAAAGATAGTAAAAGCCTGACTGATATAACTCCTTCCGAAAAACCCGATCCAACGCAAGTCAATGAGCAATGAAGCAGTTGAAATAACAAGGGAACACAAACGCTTAGGTGAAATCCTTCTTGACCGGAAACTCGTAACCTTAGAAAAACTTGAAGTCGCTTTAAAGGAACAGTCTGTTCATGACAGGGACAAGGCCAGTGCCGGCAAAGGTTATCGCAGATTGGGCGAGGTGCTTGTTGATCTGGGTTTTGTATCAGAGCAGGATATTCTCAAGGCCTTAAGTTTTCAGCTTGGATTAAAATATCTTACCTTCTCTGAATTTCCAAAGGTCATTCCTGACAGTTCCTACCCTACTGTTAAGTTCATGAAGCAATACAAGATAGTCCCTATTGGCATAGCTAATAACACACTTCAAATAGCCGTGTCCGACCCGCTCAATAAGTATATTCTCGATGCCTTGAGTGTATTTTCCGGCAAGCCTGTTGAGCTTTTCCTTAGCAGCGAAAAGGATATTATGGAGGCTATTGAGCAGTTTTTCGGCACTGATGTCCAGATGACAAGCATCATGGAAGGCATGAGAGAGGATGAACTTGAGTCAGAAGGGATTGAATTGCAAGAGGATGTACATCATCTCAGGGACATGGCCTTTGAAGCGCCTATTGTAAAGCTGGTCAATATGCTGATAACCCGCGCTGTTGAGGACAGGGCAAGCGATATTCATATAGAGCCGTTTGAAAACAG
>JBFLVX010000135.1:0-6116 GCA_040758255.1 Nitrospirota bacterium | reverse complement strand
TGGTATCGTAAGAAACAAAAGAAACGGCGACCCTCTTCAAGTCGATAAAGTCTGCGATCGGCAAGCTCCGGCTGAAGCAGCGAAACATTTCGATCGGAACAGATCCCGTCAATCCCCTCAAATACGACATTGCTCTGCTCGACCTCGATTGTAAAGACTGGCAAAAGAGATTGTTTGAACTGAGGCGCCATATGCCTATCATTGCCTTTGCAAAACCAGATGTCAGAAAGGCCGTGGAAGCGATGAAGCTCGGGGCAAGCGATTTCCTTGCGAAACCGCTGAGTATGGATGTTTTGAGCGAGGTAATTAACAGACACAAGAAAAGAATTCTGACCCATGACTACGGGTTTGACGAAACAATGGGTACCAGTCCATCCATGCAGGCTGTCTTTGGATTGATCAAGAAGGCAGCAGCCAGCGAGAGCCATGTCCTGGTCACCGGTGAAAGCGGCACGGGAAAGGAACTGGTCGCACGTTCGATACACAGATGGAGTCCGAGGAAAGACAACGCTTTTGTCGTAATCAACTGCAGTGCGATTCCCGACACTCTCCTGGAATCGGAACTCTTCGGCTTTGAACGGGGCGCTTTCACCGGAGCGAATTATACGAAAAAGGGTCTTCTCGATTTCGCTGACGGCGGTACAGTATTCTTTGACGAAATCGGCGATGTCTCTCCGCTCTTTCAGGTGAAGGTTCTGAGAGTTCTTCAGGAGGGTGAAGTGATGCGGATCGGCGGCAGCAGACCGATGAAAGTCGATCTGAGGGTCATATCGGCTTCGCACAGAGAGCTTGCCCTCGCGTGCAAGAAAGGGCTTTTCCGGGATGACCTCTTCTACAGGCTCAACGTTATCAATATCCACCTCCCGCCGTTGCGGGAACGGCTTGAGGATGTGCCGGTGCTGGTCCGGCATTTCGTGAAGAAGCATGCGGCCAAGAGGAAAGACCTGCTTGTGAAAGATGTCAGTGACGAAGCGATGAATATCCTGATGAACTATGCATATCCCGGAAATGTGAGGGAGCTCGAGAACATCATCGAACGCGCAGTTTCGTTCGCAAACAGCCAACAGATTCTGCCGGCCGACCTGCCGGGGCAGCTGCACCGGACCCCGTCTCAGAAGGTGAACCCGACCCCGAAATTGCGGGAAGCGCTGCTGAATGTCGAAAAGGAGCTGATCTGGGATGCCCTCCAGAAGTCCGGAGGGAATATTACCAGAGCCGCGGTCCTGCTCGGCATCCATCGTCAGCAGCTCCAGAGAAAGTTGAAGGAACTCAAATAGCATCAGAATATTGCATCGCAACAATCAGTTGCAATGCTCAGGTAGCACGAAAACCTCGTAGAATCCCGGCCTATTCGCAGCAAAATATTGCATAAGATCCTCGTGTAGAAGTAAATAGCCTGCAAAATCAGTTGGTTACATAGATGGCATGTGGATTGCTTTTCTAAAAAAGATTATAAAGACATGAATTTCTAAGCATATGAGGATTGAAAAGACAGTAGACAGGGGCAGCAAGGAAAAATTATATGTCCAGATTTATTCGATTCTTATCGGAAAGATCGAGAGCGGGGAATGGCCCCCGGGCGCACAAATTCCAACTGAAGATGAACTCTGCAGAACGTATGATGTGAGTAAAGTCACGGTGAGGGAAGCAATACAAGAACTTGTCAGAGAAGGCTATCTTTTTCGGCAGCAAGGGAGGGGTACATTCGTAACCTATTCTTTACCGCAGGTAGGCATTGTTATGAGGACAAGAATAACTGATGAGATATACGGAGAGGGGGTGAAAGTTCGGAAGGAGATCATCGAAAGGGGCGTTAGAGAGGCTCCGGAAGACGTGAAGCAATTACTTAAAACGGATGATCCCATACATTGCGTTGTTTTCAAGAGACTTGTTGACGACGAGCCGTCTATTGAAAAGGTCTTTATCCCCGCTTTCATCTTACCCGGAGTGGAAGAGGCCGACATTGTTTCGAGATCGCTGTATGACTTGATAGAAGAGAAGGGGACCAAGAAGATCTCCAGGATTCTTCAAACGATGGAAGCCACGGAATTGAGAAAAGACGTCGCCGATGTTATGGGCATGAAAGAAGGTAAGCCGGCCGTGCTCATAGGGAGAACGCTCATCGGTTCAGACGGGATTCCAGTCGCTCACACGAGAGTGATCGGTTGCGGCAGCAAGCACAGATTTCAGATGGAATTCGACAGGATCAAATGACAGATAAAAATATCTCAAGAGGAGGGATATGAAATGAGTTTTCCAAGACAGCTTTACGAATTTCTCAAGGCAGCCAGTATAGCACACGCTAAATGGGACTACGAAGTTTCGATGAGTATCATAAAGAATCGAAAGAAACTCTTAATCCTCTTCATTCTGCTGCTGCCGATACTGGCTTTATCAATTTTAGAGGCAGCAGACCTTATCGGGGGTAAAACAGCATACGGACCTGCACATTATTCAACCACTATTTTTATTGTCTCGATAGCCATTGGTCTTGGGGCTGGCCTTATTACAGGCTGTATAGGCGCTGGAGGAGGGTTTATTATAACTCCTGCCTTGATGGCAGCCGGCGTGAAAGGAATCATGGCAGTCGGTACAGATGTATTTCACATATTTGCAAAGGCGATAATGGGAACGACTGTCCATAAGAAATTGGGAAATGTGTCTTTAGGTTTAGCTGTGGCGTTTGTTTGCGGCTCCGCCATAGGCGCGACTGTCGGAGGCTGGCTTAACAGGACGATCTATGACATAGACCCTGCACTTAGCGATGCTTTCATCAGTGTAGTCTACGCTGCAATACTCCTTTTCTTAGGCACCTATGCCATGATGGATTACTTAAAATCAAGGAAGGGCGGCGCTGCTGATGCAGGGGCACATGGTGAAGGTGGTCATGGAGGAGGTAAACCCGCCCCTATAACAGGCATGGGATCAAAGTTACAGGCATTGAAGATACCGCCCATGATTAAATTTGATGAGGACATTGTTCCCGGGGGAAGAAGGATATCAGGTGTAATCATGGCATGCGGTGGATTTATCGTAGGGGTGCTGGCAGCGATAATGGGTGTGGGCGGTGGATTCGTAACGTTCCCCATGTTTATTTATACATTCGGTATATCCACAATGACCACTGTAGGTACCGATATCCTCCAGATAATCTTTACCGCAGGTTATGCCTCAATAACACAATATGCTATTTACGGATATGTATTCTATACCCTCGCAATGGGAATGCTTTTAGGTTCGCTCGTTGGAATCCAGGTAGGGGCGCTTACAACAAAGGTCGTAAGGGGGATAGATATCAGAGGATTTTATGCGATTACCATCCTTGCAGGTTTTGCAAACAGGGCAACCGTGGTTCCTAAAAAACTGGGAGAGCTCGGTTATATTAGCATATCAAAATCCCTTGCATCAGGCATAGAGGCTGTTGGATTCTGGCTATTCTGGATATGTATTGCCTTTTTCGGCGTCTGGTTGTTCGCCAAGTTTTTCGGAAACTTTAAGGCATTAAGAGAGGAGGGATAGGAATGGCATCTGCACAGAAAAAACATATGGCTTATGGGATAGCGCTTGCAATATCGTTTTTTGTGGTTTTGTTTTTGATGTTCTCTCCTATTTTTCCTAAAACCGCAGCGGGAGAACCTCAAAACGGATTACAGTGGGCTGACGAGATGTTTAACAGTCTTGCAAAGGGCTCGTCTTATTTCATCCCCAAGGTTGCAAAAAGTAATGAGGAGTTTATGGGCAAAATGTTTGCTGTCAGCATCAAGCTGGGTAAGCCTGATGATAAGCCCGGAGACGGTGAAAAGAGAGCTGAACGGGCATCCAAGCTCTTTACTGTTAATGAAGGCGCCAGGGTTGAAGTCAATGGTGCTGAGTTAAAGATAGAAGGAGACCTCGGAAAGGTGCTTGCAGCAGCTTTACGGGATTCAGAGACAATGTACAGGAATGAAGGGGAAAAGATCAATGCCTTGTACGGGACAGTTATGAAGACTGACGATGAGAAGCAGATGTTCAGACAATGGTGGAATGTTCTGGACAAAATGAATAAGCAATTCATAATAGAGAAGAAGGCTGCTGAGGCCAAGATTGTATCAGATGTCATGAAAAAGGCAGTTGAAGCGGCGTATAACTTTTACAAGGTTGATGCTGTGAAGGTTCAAGAAAAGGCCGGTCTGATGACATTCCTGCTGGTCTTCTACGTGGTCTATACGATGTGGTGGGGCTTCGCAATATTCTTCATCTTTGAGGGAATAGGGCTCAGCATGAAGAAGGCCAAAGTAAAGAAGGAAGTCTAAGGAGGGAAGAAATGAAGATACTGGTGCCTGTTGACGGATCAACATATTCAATGGAAGCCGTAAAAGTAGCATTAAAATATGCAAAAGCAACAAAGACAGATATATATATCATGACCGTGACTCCTTTCATCTCCGGACTGGATCTCGAGATCTCAGCCGGCGCGATGGACAAATTGAATGAGAGTATGAAAAGCCGGGGCGAAGAAGTCCTCTCCAAAGCCCAGAGCATTCTTGCCTCTGAGGGTGTGAGCGCCAAAACCATCCTCTCTTCGTCAATTTCAGCCGCTGATGAGATAATCAACGTCGCCGAGAAGGAGAAGACGGATTTGATCATTATCGGCAGTCGCGGCCTGGGGGGTAAGGCCACGAGGTTTTTCATGGGGAGTGTGGCGCTGAAGGTTGTCAGCCACGCGCCCTGCAATGTCTATGTAGTGAAGACAGCATAAAAGCTCTCGGTTGCACTGCAGCGCCTCCTCCATTTTTTAGGGCTTCTGAAAAGAAGCCCTTTTTTCTTCCTTAACGCCAAAAATAAATCTCTTGACAATTGATGGCCGGTTCATTAATATTGCTTTCAGAATGGCTAAAGGTTATAAAGATATGAAATAATAACCATTGTTTTTGCCTTGCGGGGGAGGAAAACTCAATTCATTGCAGAGAAAGGCTCAGAAACCCTTTGAGAAGGTTTGAGAGAGGAGGTGAAGGAAGAATAAACTTATAAGTAATCATTAACCCGTCTTATAAGAACAAGGAGGTTATTCAATGAGTTTTCCAAGACAGCTTTACGAATTTCTCAAGGCAGCCAGTATAGCACACGCTAAATGGGACTACGAAGTCTCGATGAGTATCATAAAGAATCGAAAGAAACTCTTAATCCTCTTCATTCTGCTGCTGCCGATACTGGCTTTATCAATTTTAGAGGCAGCAGACGTTATCGGGGGTAAAACAGCATACGGACCTGCACATTATTCAACCACTATTTTTATTGTCTCGATAGCCATTGGTCTTGGGGCTGGCCTTATTACAGGCTGTATAGGCGCTGGAGGAGGGTTTATTATAACTCCTGCCTTGATGGCAGCCGGCGTGAAAGGAATCATGGCAGTCGGTACAGATGTATTTCACATATTTGCAAAGGCGATAATGGGAACGACTGTCCATAAGAAATTGGGAAATGTGTCTTTAGGTTTGGCTGCGACATTCGTTGTAGGCTCTGCCATAGGCGCGACTGTCGGAGGTTATCTTAACAGGGCGATCTATGACATAGACCCTGCACTTAGCGATGCTTTCATCAGTGTAGTCTACGCTGCAATACTCCTTTTCTTAGGCACCTATGCCATGACGGATTACTTAAAATCAAGGAAGGGCGGCGCTGCTGATGCAGGGGCACATGGTGAAGGTGGTCATGGAGGAGGGAAATCCGCCACTACAACAGGCATGGCATTAAAACTACAGGAATTGAAGATACCGCCCATGATTAAATTTGATGAGGATTATGTTCCCGGGGGAAGAAGGATATCGGGTGTAATCATGGCATGCGGTGGATTTATCGTAGGGGTGCTGGCAGCGATAATGGGTGTCGGCGGTGGATTTGTAACATTCCCCATGTTTGTTTACACATTCGGTATATCCACAATGACCACTGTAGGTACCGATATCCTCCAGATAATCTTTACCGCAGGTTATGCCTCAATAACACAATTTGCTATTTACGGATATGTATTCTATACCCTCGCAATGGGAATGCTTTTAGGTTCGCTCGTTGGAATCCAGGTAGGGGCGCTTACAACAAAGGTCGTAAGGGGGATAGATATCAGAGGATTTTATGCG
>JBFLVX010000134.1:0-6124 GCA_040758255.1 Nitrospirota bacterium | reverse complement strand
AAAACATAGCGATAGATGAAGGTTCGCTTCTTAAAGCCCGCACAACTTGAAGTTGATGACGCTGTTTCGTGGTATGATTCCCAATCCCAAGATCTGGGAACACAATTTCTCGATGACCTTGATCGCACCATCAGAAGAATTGCGCTATTCCCACTTTCATGTGTTGAGATAGAACCTGATCTTAGGCGATGCTTGCTTACCCGCTTTCCTTATGGAATTACTTACGGCATTGATTCAGGCACCGTTATTGTCATAGCGATTGCCCATCTTCATAGAAAGCCGAGATATTGGATTGACAGGATTCAATCTGGAAGATGGAGGAAAATATAATGGAAGATTTTAAGGTCTATTATGATGAAGAAGAGGATATTCTTTATCTCGCTAAAGAAGGGGAAGAAGCCGAAGTTGTAGAAATATCTCCCGGGGTGAATATGGAACTTGACAGCAAGGGAACTCTCATCGGTGTCGAACTGTTTAAAGCATCAAGAATGTTTAAAGATATCCTTAAACCAATGGAAAAGAAACTCCAGGTTGCATAGCTTAACTGACCGCATCACCTAACTCCTCGCCGCTAAATAACAACCCCCTTCATCCCCCTTTGTTAAGGGGGAATTATCCAATGCCGTCACATCCACGCTCGAAAAAAGCATGAAGATGCGGCTTTTGTTTATAATCAGACATGCAGAAATTCAGCCAAGTTAAACGGGTGCTATTATACACCCTTATTCTTAATATGGCTGTTGCCGCGGCGAAGATCCTTTACGGTTATAAAACAGACTCCATAAGCATGTTCTCGGACGGCTTTCATTCGTTACTTGATGGGACATCCAATATTATAGGGCTTATCGGGGTCTGGATAGCATCGCATCCGCCTGATGAAAATCATCCCTACGGGCACAGGAAATATGAGACACTCTCCACTATCGCCATAGCAGTGCTTATCTTCGTGACCGGCATTGAGATATTAAAGAAGGTCTACCACGGCGTTACAGTACCTCACAATCTTGAAGTCACCTCATTCAGTTTCGGTATCATGGCTGTCACGCTTTTTATAAACATCGGAGTGATGCTTTATGAAACTAAAAAAGGGCGTGAGCTGAAGAGCGATTTCCTCCTTGCAGACGCCATGCATACAACGACTGATATTTACGTCTCTGTTTCAGTCATTATCAGCCTTATCGCTGCAAAAATGGGTTATCCTCTTATTGATGTGGTTGTTGCTTTTGTTATAGTTGTCTTTATTGGCAAGATGGGTTTTGAGATACTTAAATCAGCGGCAACCGTCCTGACCGATACAGCCCAGATAAGCCCAGATGCGATAAGGAATGTGGTAGTCAAGATTAAAGATATAAAAGGCTGTCACGGTATCAGGACAAGGGGAAAGGAAGGGGCGGTGAATGTTGATCTCCATATACTTATTCATCCGGATGTTACGATAGGAGACGCCCATGAACTGGCGCATTCTGTTGAGGATGCCTTAAAGAAGGAATTTCCTTCTGTCATTGACGTTGTGATACATACAGAGCCTTATAATAAGTCGAGGCATAAAGGATAAGGGTATGAAGACAGTCACAGATTTTATAACGCTCCTGATACCTCTCATCATTATCATGGACCCGTTCGGCAACCTGCCTTTCTTCATACTCTTTACGGAGCAGAACACACCCGCAGAACGTAACAGGATGGCCGCCATAGCCGCCTCAGCCGCATGCATGATCCTTATTTTATTCGGGCTTACAGGCGATTTTGTGCTCCGTTTCTTCAGCATAGGACTGCCTGCTTTTCAGATCGCGGGGGGCTTTATATTCTTTGTATATTCATTGCAGATGCTCCATCTGATCCCAAGCGGGATGAAGACATCGAGCGAAGAGGAGCAGGAGGGACTTAAGAAGGCAAATGCAGCCCTTGTGCCGCTTGCAACTCCGCTTCTGGCCGGCCCCGGCGCCATCACCGCTGTAATGGTCTGGCATCAGAACCCGGCAAATACCGTCAGCCTGGCTCTCCTCTCGGCAGTTATTATGACTGCGTGTTTCATTGTCTATATTATCTTCCGCTTTGGCGAATGGACTCAGGGATTCATGGGCGTTGGAGGCATCAGGGTGGTTACACGCCTTATGGGGCTCCTGCTTGCGGTAATCGCGGTTCAGTTTATGGTCAACGGATTTCTGCAGATAAGATAGCGGACATTTGCTCAGCAGAGCATAAAATCTGGTATACTTTTAAAGCCGCTCAAAAATAAACACACATAAAAAGGAGCAGATCATGTCTTTTCCAATTCACAGGCCGAGAAGGCTCAGATCCAACGAGACTTTAAGGAGGATAGTGCGTGAGACAACACTCACACCTGATGATTTTATATACCCGTTGTTTGTAACCTTCGGCAAAAATGTGCAGAAGAAGATAGCATCCATGCCCGGCTGCTTTCAGCTCTCTATTGACAAGGCTGTGAAGGAGGCTGAATCCGCATTTAAGCTCGGCATCCCGGCCGTTATCCTCTTTGGCATTCCGGAGCATAAAGACGCGGCAGGTTCCGGCGCGTATGACCCAAAAGGCGTTATTCAGAGAGCGGTAAAGGCGATAAAGGACAAGGTGCCTGAGCTTCTCGTCATCACAGATGTCTGCTTATGCGAATACACAAGCCACGGCCACTGCGGGATTATAAAAGGCGATAAGGTCCTGAATGACCCCACGCTTGAGGTGCTCGCAAAAGAGGCGCTATCTCATGTCAGGGCAGGCGCGGACATAGTTGCGCCGTCGGACATGATGGACGGGCGAATAGGCTTTATAAGGGATGTGCTTGATGCTCATGGTTTTGTTGATACGCCAATAATCAGCTATGCGGCCAAGTACGCCTCTGCATTCTACTCTCCTTTCAGGGATGCGGCTGAGTCGGTGCCTTCATTCGGCGACAGGCGGTCGTACCAGATGGACCCTGCAAATAGGAGAGAGGCGATAAAAGAGGTAGCCCTTGATATTGAAGAAGGCGCGGATATTGTGATGGTGAAACCGGCATGGTCTTATCTGGACATCATCTCTGACGTGAAAGATACGTTTGATGTGCCTGTTGCGGCGTACAGCGTCAGCGGCGAGTATTCGCTTATCAAGGCTGCGGCAAAGATGGGCTGGATAGATGAAACAAAGGTTATGCTCGAAGTCCTCACCTCGATCAAGCGCGCGGGCGCTGATATCATACTCACATACTTTGCCAAAGAGGCTGCCAAGGCGCTGTAAAATGAAGATCACTCTGCCTTCAGGCAAGATAATAACATCAAAAGCCGGACTTTCCATACTTGAAAGCCTTAAGCAGTCTGAAGTTTACCTCACCGCGTCCTGCGGGGGCAAGGGCACCTGCGGAAAGTGTAAGGTAGTAATTAAAGACGGCAAGACAAATAGCCTTTCCAGGATGAAGCTGACGCAGGAGGAGATTGAGAAAGGCTTTGCGCTTGCCTGCCGGACTTTCCCTGAAGGCGATATCTCAATTGATATTCCAAAGGAATCCGCTCTTACTGTTGAAGGAAGGATCGCCACCGGAAAATCAAAAGATTTGCAGGAATTGCTCCGCTCAATGAAGACAGAGATAGAGCCTATAACCGGAAGGCTCTATATGAAGCTCCCGCCGCCGACACTTGATGACAATATAAGCGACCTTGAAAGGTTAAAGAGGGCGCTCTCTTCAGAGGGGTTAGGCTGTCTCAGGGTGCCTTTCAGAACTCTTAAAAATCTCTCAGATACTGTCAGAGACAAAGACTGGGAGATAACGCTATGCACGATCCAGAGCGACGGCTGCGAAGAGGTTACCAACATCCTCTCCGGCGACTGTACAACTCCGAGATACGGCGTTGCAATTGATATAGGGACCACAACCCTTGTGGTTTATCTTATTGACCTGACGGACGGGAGCCTTCTTGACATAGCTTCAACATATAACTCACAGATAAAGTTCGGGGATGATGTGATAACAAGGATTGTTTATGCTACAGAGCACGGTGAGTTAGCGGCACTGCAAAACACAGTCATAAGCGATATCAACATGATGATCACATTGATCACTCAGAAACATAAAATCAATATGGATACTGTTGACAGCATTGTCATAGCCGGGAATCCGACCATGACACACCTCTTTTTCGGGCTTAATCCGGCAGCCATAAGAGAAGAGCCTTATATCCTGACCGCGAACAGTTTCCCTCTCTCATTTGCAGGAGAGCTGGGGATAAACGCAAGGCCGGATATTCCGCTCTACTCATTGCCGAGCGTTGCAAGCTATGTCGGCGGAGATATAGTTTCCGGGGTGCTCGCATCAGGCCTTCACAAGAAGGAGGAGCTATCTTTCTTTATGGACATCGGCACAAACGGCGAGATGGTTTTAGGCAATTCAGAGCTGCTTGTTACAGCGGCATGCTCTGCTGGCCCGTGCTTTGAGGGCAGCGGCATCAGGCACGGGATGAGGGCCACAGAGGGCGCTATAGAGGATGTAAAGATCAATCGCACAACGCTCAAACCGGAGATAAAGGTAATAGGCGGCGTGAGCCCGATGGGCATCTGCGGATCAGGAATGATTGACGCAATTTCAGAGATGTTCCTTTCCGGGATACTTGACAGTAAAGGCGCTCTGCGTAAAGAGGCATCCGACAGGGTGAGAGAGGGCGCTGACGGACTTGAATTTCTTATTCATTCAGAAAGCGGCAGGGAGATAACTCTGACGACTCCTGACATTGAGAATATCATCAGGGCAAAGGCCGCCATATACGCGGCATTCACAACCATGATTAAAGAGGTGGGCTTTACATTTGATGATATCAGCAGGGTTTATATCGCAGGCGGTTTCGGCCAGTTTCTTGATATAGAGAAGGCCATCATACTCGGAATGATACCTGACATCCCACGTGAAAAGTTCATCTTTCTTGGCAACTCCTCGATAAAAGGCGCTTATCTTTGCACACTCTCACAGAAGATGCGGGATGAGGCTGAAGAGATAGCAAAAAGGATGACCTATCTTGAACTCTCAGTCTCCAGATCATTTATGGATGAGTTTATGTCAGGTTTGTTTATCCCGCATACGGAGATGAATAACTTTCCGAGTGTTAAGGCTTTGATGAAAAAGTAGACCACAATCCACCATCAAAAAAGACAAACCACAGAGGGCACAGTTTTTTCTCTGTGATTTCGAGAAGATACGACCAAGGACAAAAAATGCGTTTTGACACCGAGAGAGCACAGAGTTAAGTCCGATATTTTGATGTTTTTCTTTTATAACGCAATGTCTTTCTCTGTGTGCTCTGTGGTTAGGCGGTGAATTCTGGTAGATCTCTTCTTGCATCTTGCCTTTAAAATCCTGTATCCTTTCTTGTGTCGTTACGACTAAATATGCCGATGCTAAAACCCGAAGAACAACTGAAGGAAATCAAAAGAGGAGCATTCGAGATACTCCTTGAAGATGAACTCCTTAAGAAGCTTGAACGCTCCTTTAATACAGGCATGCCTCTTAAGATAAAGGCTGGGTTTGATCCTACCGCGCCTGATATTCACCTTGGACATACAGTTTTGCTTGAAAAAATGCGGCAGTTTCAGAACCTCGGGCATGAAGTCATCCTCATAATCGGCGACTTCACAGGCATGATAGGAGACCCTACCGGCAGAAACGAGATACGCAAACCCCTGACAAGGGATGAAGTCCTTAATAACGCTGAGACATATAAAGAGCAAGTCTTCAAGATACTTGATCCCAAAAAGACGGTTGTCAGGTTCAACAGCGAATGGCTTGAGAAGATGACGGCAATAGATATAATCAAACTTCTGGCGAGACAGACCGTTGCAAGGATGCTTGAACGGGAGGACTTCAAGCAGAGGTTCGCAAACCATAACCCCATAGCCATACATGAATTCAGCTACCCTCTGCTTCAGGGATATGACTCTGTGGTATTGAGGGCAGATGTCGAGCTTGGCGGGACTGACCAGAGGTTCAACCTCCTTATGGGAAGGGAACTTCAGCAGGACTTCGGGCAGGAGCAGCAGGCGCTTCTTATCATGCCGCTTCTTGAAGGCACTGACGGCGTAAAGAAGATGTCAAAGAGCCTCGGCAACTATATAGGCATCTCAGAGCCGGCAGGCGAGATATTCGGAA
>JBFLVX010000133.1:0-6155 GCA_040758255.1 Nitrospirota bacterium | reverse complement strand
CTCAGCTTAAACCGGAACAGTGAAAATACCCTATCAACTCTTTATAGCGCTACGTTACTTTAAATCAAAAAAGCAGCACTCCGGCATTTCTATCAATACCATCATCTCTATCGGCGGGGTTGCGCTTGGCGTTATGACCTTGATAGTTGTGCTCTCTGTCATGGGCGGGTTTCATGAAGACCTTCAGGAGAAGATACTTGGTGTTAACGCGCATATCATTGTGCAGAATTTCGGGGGCAGGCTAAAGGACCCGGAATCAGCAAGAGCAAATATAAACAATATAAAAGGAGTTGTTGCCTCCTCTCCCTTTATTTACGGACAGGTCATGCTGAGGCATGGCGACAGGGCGCATGGCATTGTAATGAAAGGTATAGTTCCTGATATTGAGACCGGCACGACAGATGTGCTTAAGAATCTCAAGAAGGGCAAGGCGGAGAACCTCAACAGGAAAGAAGACGAATCGCCCGGAATAATCATCGGGGCAGAGCTTGCCAGAAATCTTGGATTATTTATTGATGACGATATTGAGATGATCTCTCCTGTCGGCGAGGTCGGGCCTCTCGGTATGCTGCCCAAGATGAAGAAATTCAAGGTCGTCGGTATTTTTGAGGCTGGCATGTACGAGTATGATTCGAGTCTGGCTTTTATCAATATTCAAGAAGCAGGAAAGTTTTTGAATATGCAGGATGATGTTACAGGCATTGAGGTGAAGACCTCAGACATATATAAAGCCGAGGAGATAGCGGAAGAGATTGAGTCTTCGCTTGGCGCCCCTTATTACGCAAGGGACTGGATGCAGATGAACAGGAACCTCTTCTCTGCTCTTAAGCTTGAGAAGATAGTGATGTTCATAATCCTTACACTGATAATACTTGTGGCGTCATTTAATATCGTAAGCAATCTGATTATGATAGTGATGGAGAAGGCCAGAGAAATAGCCATTATGAGGGCTATGGGCGCGACCGGCAGGGGCATAATGTCAATATTCATGATACACGGGCTGATCATCGGCATTGTCGGCACGGTCATCGGCGTTATAGGCGGATTTGCCTTGAGCCAGCTTCTGAAGACCTATAAATTTATAAGCCTTCCTGCTGACGTGTATTACCTCAGCTACCTCCCCGTAAGGATGAATCCGTTTGATTTTATCGTGGTCCCGGCAGCGGCAATTATTATAAGTTTCATGGCAACCATTTATCCTTCATGGCAGGCATCGAGGCTGGATCCAGTTGAACCGCTTAGATATGAATGAGGCATTATGCATGGCAGAAACTAATAACATTTATCCGGAGGTGTTATGTTTAAGATAATATTCAGGACAATAACGATAATTGTATTTGTAGTGATCTTAGTTGTAGGGTTAGCTGCATGGAAAGGCGGGAAACCTTTCAGGTGGATTGGCAAAAAGACAGAATCTGTCGGAGTGGGAATCGGGCAATTCGGAGACATGATTGATAATATAAAAGGGAAGAAGGAAGAGGTCAAGAAGACCTATAAAGAAATAAAAGAGACTCTCTCTGAAGGAAAGGAAGCGCTGACAAAAGAATATAAAGGAAAAGGCGATGGAACCGATACTAAGGGCAAACAGCCTTAACAAATCCTTTTCATCCTCAAGGGGAAGCCTCCACGTATTAAAAGACATAACTTTTGATATACAGGAAGGCGAGATGACCGCTGTTATGGGCCCTTCAGGCGCGGGCAAGAGCACGCTGCTTCATATACTCGGTACGCTTGACAGGCCGACATCAGGGGACCTTTTGTACAGGGGCAAAGATATTTTCAAACTAAAGAATGATGAATTAGCCGGTTTCAGAAATAAGAGGATAGGTTTTGTCTTTCAGTTCCACCACCTACTTCCTGAATTTAACGCGCTGGAAAATACGATAATGCCCGCGCTTATAGCCGGAGCCGATCATAAGGAATCGCTCGTAAAAGCAGAAGGGATACTTGAAGAAGTCGGGCTTTCAGGCAGGGTGCTTCACAGGCCGGGAGAGCTTTCCGGAGGCGAGCAGCAGCGTGTTGCGGTTGCCAGAGCCTTGATGCTTGAGCCTGAGATCGTTTTAGCTGATGAGCCTACCGGCAATCTTGATACAGAGACGGGTGAGAATCTCTTCAAGCTACTTATTCAACTCAACAAAAAAGGCATAACCTTCATCATCGTGACGCATAATGATGCGCTCGCATCCTTATGCGGAAGGATCATAAGGATGAAGGATGGGAGGATAGTCTGACGTTAACCCCAAAAATGCAGATAATGTTCAATGAGGCAGTTGAGCCGCCGCGAAGCGGACGGCGTGGAACGACTCGTTAATTCATTCAAAATATTTGTCAGTAGTTTTTAAGGTAATTCAGTAAATGCAGCACTCGCTCCTTAATTATTGTCGTTCTATAATGACCGCGAGAGATTGCAGAAGAACTTCCAAATTTCTTATTGTCCCAGTTTTCTACGATCCATTTAAATTCAGCGTCACGAAATTTCAGCCATTGAATCTGACTATATTTCATTGACTCTTTTTCTTTGGGATCAAGTTTGGATATCAATAGCTTATAGGCTGCATTTAATTCTTGATCTAAAGCCTTTTCCAGTTTTACATACCCTCTATCTATATCCAGTGTAGTTTTTGCCTCTTGGGATAGATATTTCTCGATTGGTGCAATCTTTTTTTTGAAGTCACCTACATAATCGGGTGAGTCGGGATTATCAATCGCAAAACAGAGAGTATTGAGTGCAAAAAGCAAAAGAAGAGAAATTGCTATTCTCGGCATGTTTATCTCCATTAACCAGTTACTATATAGTTAGAAAACATTATCACAAAATTGTGATTCGGTCAATAATTATGATGACTATAGAGGAATGATATAATAAGGCCATTACTAATGGCGCTGTTCATTTCCCTACTTAATCGGAAAATGCAGAAGTAAAAATGGATTCCCGATTAAGACATTCGGGAATGACGATTTTACAATACCTGCATATTTTTTAAAGCATTATTTAGTTAAAAGATGAGGGCTTACGACATCATAAAGAAGAAGAGGGACGGCTTCAGCCTTACTAAAGCCGAGATGGACTTCTTTATGTCCGGTTTTCTCAAAGGTGATATTGCCGACTATCAGGTTTCTGCCTTTTTAATGGCTGTCCTGTTAAGAGGCATGACGAGAGAGGAGACGAAAATCCTTACTGAAATAATGCTCCGCTCCGGTTCGGTAATTGACCTCTCTGATATTTCAGGCCCAAAGATTGACAAGCACAGCACAGGCGGGGTGGGCGATAAGATCAGTCTGATACTCGTCCCACTAATGGCATCAGCGGGTGTTATAGTCCCGATGATAGCAGGCAGGGGGCTTGGGCATACGGGCGGCACTCTGGATAAATTAGATAGCATCCCCGGTTTTAAGACATTTCTTTCAATTGATGAATTCAAAAGTGTTTTATCAAAAACAGGCTGTGCCATAACAGGCGCATCTGAAGAGATAGCGCCTCTCGACAGAAGGCTCTACGCCTTGCGCGATGTTACCGCCACCGTGGAATCAATCTCCCTCATAACCGCCAGCATCATGTCCAAAAAGCTTAGCGAGGGGATTAAGGGGCTTGTGCTTGATGTTAAGGTCGGGTCAGGCGCATTCATGAAAGACCTGAAGTCTGCAAGGGAACTTGCAGAGAGCATGGTTGATGTCGGTAACTCTTTCGGCGTAAAGACGATAGCTGTGATTACTGATATGAATGAACCGCTTGGCATGGCTGTGGGAAATTCACTTGAGGTGAGGGAGAGCATAGATGTGCTGAGCGGCAAAGGCCCTGAGGATATTCTGGAGATAACACTCCGCATCGGCGCATTAATGCTAAAGATATCCGGTCTTGAAAAGGATGTTGAAGCCGGGAGAGAGAGGCTGAAAAAACTCATTGAAGACGGCGCGGCTTTAGAAAAATTCAAAGAGATGATACGGCTGCAAGGCGGAAATGTAACGATATTTGAGAGGCCGTCTCTCCTGCACAGTTCATGCTTAAGCGTAGAGATTGATTCTCATGAGGAGGGTTACATTCAATCCATAGATGCGGGGCTGACAGGAACCGCCTCCATGATGCTTGGCGCGGGGCGCAGGAGGATGGATTCTGTTATAGACCATTCCGCCGGGATACTTTTAAAGAAGAGGTCAGGCGATTATGTTAAGAAGGATGACACTCTCTGCACCTTCTGCACAAGTGATGAAGAGGCTGTTGCACAGGCCAAAGAGATATTTTTGAGCGCTCTTACATTCAGTGCAAGCCCTCCTGCGAAGAGAAAAATGGTTATTGATATAATAAATCCGAAAAATGCAGATATTGCTCAAGCAGATAATTAACTCGATAAATTTATTAAAATAATATGCAACAGTGTTTAAATCGTTACAAAAGAGTGCATGCTCAGGCTGGTTATTGTTGCAATTAAGGTATCGAAAATTATCTGCTTTCACAACACCTGCATTTTTTGAGTAAGAAATTAATGCGGCTATTTCTCTGACGCGGAGAAAAGAGGAAGATTTTTTTGGAATCACTATCATCCGTCTTTAAAATCCTGAAGCAGGAGTTTCCTGACTATGAAGACCGTCCGCAGCAGATGGAAATGGCAGAGGCTGTCTTGTCATCGCTTCAAAACAATGAGAGGCTTCTTGTTGAGGCAGGCACCGGCGTTGGAAAGTCGTTTGCCTATCTTATTCCTGCGATAATTTCCAATGAGAAGACGATTGTCTCAACAGCCTCAATAGCCCTTCAGGATCAACTGATCAATAAAGACCTCTTCTTTCTGCAAAGGGTGTTGCCGCAAAAGTTCTCCTTTGCAATGCTGAAAGGCAAGAATAATTATCTATGCCTTAAACGAGAGAGGGAGTTCTCCGAACTTACTGAATCATACATGAAGTTCCGGGAGTGGGCGTATGAGACCGAGACCGGCGACAAGGATGAACTCGACTTTATCCCTGATTTCTGGCCGAGGATCTGCGGCGATTCCAACGATTGCGGCGTCACGAAGTGTCCGTTTTACAGCGAGTGCTTTTATTACAGTCACTTCAAAAGCCTCTACAGAAAAGATATTATCGTGGTAAACCATCACCTTCTCATGTACGACCTTCTGTCGGATTTTAAAATCCTGCCTTTTCACAAGCAGTTGATCATTGATGAGGCGCATCAGACAGAGAATGTTATCTCGCACGTCTTCGGCAGCGTTCTCAGCCATTCTCAGGTTGCCTGGCTTCTCTATCGTTTGAAGGGATTGAAGATAGTGGTTGATCAGCTTTTTGATCCTGTTGATTCGTTCTTTAAGATGCAGGATTTTTCCGCAAATACAGCATCTCATATCCCTGAAACCGTCATTGAAGGATTGGGGAGAATAAAGGAACTGCTTGCACCGGATAAAGTGCTTCACAGGCTGAATCTTTATAAGGACTCGGCTGAGAGCGATGAGCTGAGGGACAGGGCTGAGACGACAATGATCTATGTGAGATCGCTTGAGAATATCATTGATGATTTCATTGCAATGGAAGATACGAGCAAGGTCTATTATATGGCGGTAAATAAGAAGGGTTTGGAGCTGAAGAGCAATCTTGTTGAGTCGCAGAAACCGTTCTGCGCTATGCTGAACGGTTACGAAAGCGTGATCATGACATCCGCTACCCTGACAACGGCCGGTAAGTTCAATTACATAAAAGAGCGGCTTGGCATAACAGACTGCAAAGAGATGGCGATCGGATCGCCGTTTGATTATAAGAAGCAGGCACTGCTTTATCTTGAAAAAAAGCTTCCGTCGCCGGTTAAAGGCAGTAATGACATATTTCAGCGGCAGAGCCTCAAGGTCATAGAAGAGCTTATCGCCGCATCAAAGGGCAGGGCGCTTGTGCTCTTTACTTCATACAGCCATCTGCGTTTTGTATCTGACAACATAACAACAGAGCATCCATTTAAGTCGCAGGGCGAGATGCCTCCTTCAAGATTGATTGACTGGTTTAAAGAGACTCCCAATTCTGTGCTCCTTGCAACCGCTACTTTCTGGCAGGGGATTGATATCAAGGGCGATGATCTGAGCCTTGTGATTATCGTTAAGATGCCGTTCGGTTCGCCCGGTGACCCTGTATATGACGAGAGATGCAGAAGGCTCGGCGAGAAGTGGTTTAGCGGCCTTGCG
>JBFLVX010000132.1:0-6170 GCA_040758255.1 Nitrospirota bacterium | reverse complement strand
CAAAGGTTGTCAGGGACGATATAATGTCTGATTATCACGAGAAGTATCCCATGTATGAATTCAGGAAGCATAAAGGATACTGCACGAGGAAGCACGTTGATCTCCTGCGCTTACACGGGCCATGCTCCATACACAGGAGAAGTTTTAAAGTCCCGGATATGGGTTTGCCTCTCAATAAGTGATTTTACTTGAATTGAAAATGATTTTATTGTAATCTATCAAAATGGCGCTATTTAATTACACGGCAAAAGAGATTACCCTCAAGATAGTTTACTACGGCCCGGGATTCTGCGGAAAGACGACCAATCTTCAGCAGCTTCATAAATTCCTGCCTTCAGATTCAAAGGGCAAGCTCATATCCATGGCTACCGAAGGCGACAGGACGATCTTCTTTGATTTCCTGCCGATTGAGATAGGGAGGATAAAGGAGTTCAATATACGTTTTCAGTTGTATACTGTACCGGGTCAGATCCGCTATAACGCAACAAGGAAGCTGGTGCTGAAGGGCGCTGATGCCATAGTCTTTGTGGCTGACTCACAGAAGGGAATGATCGAGCAGAACATAGAGAGCCTTGAGAATATGAGAGAGAATCTCATGGCCAATAATATAGCTCTTGATATACCAAAGGTCTTTCAATATAACAAAAGAGATATTGCTAATGTCATGAGCATTGATGAGCTCAATCAAACCTTAAATAAGGACGGGTCTCCTTTCTTTGAAGCAGTTGCCGTAGAAGGCAAGGGTGTGGAGCAGACCTTCAGAAGGGTCACAAAAGATGTGCTTGAGTACATACAGAAGAAGCACAATGTTGATATAGTGGTTCCTGACAGCGTTATTATCCCTGAGGGAGCTTCCGCTGCTTCCGGCGTTGGGAAGGAGCATGTATTTCTTCATGATTCTAAATATCATGTGCCTGAAACACTCACAAAGAAGGCCGCAGTTCCGGAGCCTCCGCAAAAGCCTTTTGTGCCGATAACCGAGCAGGCTCCTCCTGCTTTTGCCGAGCCTGCGCAGAAACCTTTTACGGCAAAAACAGAGTATGCCGAGCCTGTAAGAGAAGCTGCTGCGCCAAGGCCGCAGGCAGCGCCTTCCCCTGCTGTTGAGCCAAAACCTTACAGGGAGACTGTTGCGGTGCAGCCTCAGATAATTGTTCCGCCTGTGGACCTGTCAGAACTCGTCTCTGCGATCAAGGGCTTAAAGGATACGATATCTGAGATCAGTAGCGGTTTAAGAGGCATGCAGATAAACCAGACAAAGACCACAGAGGCCCTGACAGAGATCAAGAATATACTTTCAAAGGCCAAAGAAAGTAAGGGCGGGCTGATGGGGCTTTTCAGATAATCAAAGAATCTCCAGTGTCTTTATAAGCGCCTCTGCTTTCTTCAGTGTTTCATAATATTCTCTCTCTGGATCAGAGTCCGCAACAATGCCCGCGCCTGCTTGAACATAAGCAGTAGAATCCTTTATTACAAAGCTTCTTATTATAATATTCAGGTCCATTTCGCCTGTGAAGCTTATGTATCCGAGCGAGCCTGTATACGGCCCCCTCGCAACAGGTTCAAGTTCATCAATGATCTCCATGCATCTTACCTTTGGTACGCCTGTTATTGTGCCCCCGGGAAAGACCGCCCGTATTACATCAAAAGAATCCTTGCCCTCAACGATCCTGCCTCTTATGTTTGATACGATATGCATAACGTGCGAATAATCCTCTGTTGTCATTAATTCGTCAACCGTCACTGTGCTGTAATCAGAGATCTTCCCGAGATCGTTTCTTTCAAGGTCAATAAGCATAAGATGTTCGGCCCTCTCTTTTTCATCAAGAAGAAGCTCGGCTCTCATGGTGCTGTCTTCCTTTGAATCAACTCCTCTACGCCGTGTCCCTGCAATCGGCCTTGTCTCAACGTTCTCTTCGCTTACCCTGACTAATCTTTCAGGAGAAGAGCTTACAATATGATAATCCTCCATATTCAGATATGCCGCAAACGGCGAAGGGTTTATTCTGCTGAGCGCTTTATAAAGCTCCCACGGTTTTATATTGCCGATCTCAGCCGATACTCTCTGAGAAATATTTGCCTGGAATATATCTCCGGCAGTGATATACTCTTTTGTCTTTACAACCATATCCATGTAATCTTTCTTGGTTATCTCGTGCCTGATATCAACGGATTTGCTTTTTCCCGCTACCGGTTCCTTAAAAGGAGGGAGAGGGGATTTGATCTTGCTGTAAAGTCTGCTTATCCTTTCAACGGCATTATCATAATGACTTGCCCAGTCGTGCGTATCCTCTTCAGGGTTTATCATAATCTCCTTTGCGGCAGGCGATGAGATGAGAAATGTTTTCTTAAGTTTATGGTCTATAGCTATCACGGTATCAACAAACATAAAGTGGGCGTACGGTATTTTGAGGTCATCAAGGGTGGTTCTGGGAAGATGCTCAAGATAGTGGACAAAGTCATAGCTTATTAACCCCACTGCTCCGCCTATAAAAGGCGGCAGTCCGGGCCGGGGCTTGAGTTTATAAGCGGTTATTAATTCCTTGAGCGCTTTAAGGGGATTGGATGACCTGATAACTCTCTTCTCCTTGCCGCTTATTTCTATAGAGCCGTTTTTTACCTTAAAGATCAAGAATGGTTCTGCCCCAAGAAAAGAGTATCTCGCGATCTTTTCAGGGCCATGAAGACTCTCAAGGATAAAGCTGTGTGAAGATTCTATACGCTCATAAATTTGCTGCGGCTTATGAAAAGGCAGTTCCACATATAAAGGAGATATGACGCCCGCTTCAGCGTCCTCTATGAATTTTTCTCTGGATGGAAAGATATTGAGCATCGGCAGTGCTATTCGCAGATACTATCCTTAGAGACCCGCGATCTCATCATGTATTAGCCGCAGCGCCCGCAGAGGATTCGGCTGGGACATTACAGCCCTTCCGATGACAAGATAGTCAGCCCCTCTTTTTAATGCCTCTTTTGGCGTCAGTGTCCTCTTTTGATCATCCGGCGGCGTCCATGACGGCCTTATTCCCGGTGTAACGATGAGTAAATCCTTTCCGAACTTGGAGCGTATTACCTCCGCCTCCTGAGGAGAGCAGACGATGCCGTCAAGACCGGCTTTAAGGGCAAGTCCTGTCAGGTGTTTGATATGAGTTGTCATACTGTGCGTTATGCCGACCTCATGCTTCAGGCTCTCGCTGTCTATGCTTGTCAAGATGGTTACACCAAGGAGCTGCGGACGGCTGAAGTTCCCTTTTAATGAGGCATTCACAAGCGACTCAGCTGTCTTCTTCATCATCTCAAGGCCTCCTGATGTATGGAGAGTCATCATATATACGCCAAGCTCAGCAGCCGCAAGCGCGGATTTGGAGACCGTGTTTGGGATGTCATGGAGCTTCAGATCGAGAAAGACTTTTCTACCTTCGGAATTGATCTTCTCGACTATCCTTGGCCCGGAAGAGATGAACAACTCCAAGCCGACCTTGAATATATTGACATCCCCCTTAAAGGCATCAACGATGCCGGCGGCTTCTTCATAGGAGGACACATCAAGGGCGAGTATTATGCGGTCTTTTGGTTCCATATCATTAGCTAAATAGGTTGTTTAGACTGTAGTCTTTTAGGACTATCTACCTAAGCTATTAAACTTTGGGCAGCGTTATCCCTTTCTGCGCCTGATATTTGCCTGTTTTGTCCGCATAGGACCTTAAGCAGACCTCTCTTGATTCAAGGAATATGATCTGGGCTATCCCTTCATTTGCATAGAGCTTTGCCGGCAGCGGTGCAGTATTGGATATCGCAATGGTTACATGGCCTTCCCATTCAGGCTCAAGGGGCGTTACATTAACAACTATTCCGCACCTCGCATATGTTGACTTGCCGAGACAGATAACCACCGTCTCTCTGGGAATCCTGAAATACTCAAGAGATGTGGCAAGGACAAACGAATTGGCTGGGATTACACATACTTCGCCTTTGAAGTCCGTAAAACTCTCTGGGTCGAATTTTTTAGGGTCAATCACTGTGTTCTTATGATTGGTGAATATCTTAAATTCATCGGAGATCCTCATATCATAACCGTATGAGCTTACGCCGTATGATATAACACCCTCTCTTCCCTGATTCTCGGCAAAGGGCGTTATCATCCCCTTTTCTGCCATCTCCCTTATCCAGCGGTCATTCTTAGGCAATGGTCTCTCCCTATTTATTAACTGGTTGTAAAGTTCTAAAGAGTAACACAACGCCTTCTTTTTTTACAATTTCAGAGGTATTTCAGAGGGAATTTTCTTGATTAATGAACGGGGTTTTGCTATGCTTTTTTAAGCATATAAACTATGCGGTTATGTAAAATCAATTTTACACAAGGTTATGTCTTGGAGGCGGCGCGTATGAGAAAGATAAAAGTTGCGATTGCCGGGATCGGAAATTGTGTCAGCTCTCTGCTTCAGGGCGTTGAGTACTATAAGGAAAAAGACGCGAAAGAGGCCATCGGCCTAATGCATTGGGATATCGGAGGCTACAATCCATCGGATATTCAGGTTGTTGCAGCCTTTGACATTGATAAGAGAAAGGTCGGCAGGGATGTGAACGAAGCTATATTTGCAGAGCCTAACTGTACCGCCGTGTTTTGCGGTAATATGCCTAAAACAGGGATTAATGTACAGATGGGAAGGATCTTGGATGGTTATTCTGAGCATATGAGCGAATATCCGGATAAGCATTCTTTTGTCATAAGCAGTGAAAAAGAGCCGTCCATGAGCGATATAGTAAAAACATTATCGGGATCAGGCGCGGACATGCTTCTGAATTATCTTCCCGTTGGGTCGGAGGAGGCTGCAAAATTTTATGCTGAATGCGCGCTTGAAGCAGGCATCGGGCTAGTGAATAATATCCCTGTCTTTATTGCCAGCGACCCTGAATGGGCAGGCAGGTTTAAAGAGAAGAACCTCCCCGTAATTGGCGATGATATAAAGTCACAGCTTGGCGCCACCATTACTCACAGGATGTTAGGAGATCTCTTTAAAAAGAGAGGGGTGAAATTAGACAGGACTTATCAGTTGAATACAGGGGGCAATACCGATTTCCTCAATATGCTTAACAGAAAGAGGCTCGCCTCCAAGAAGCTTTCAAAGACCGAGGCGGTGCAATCAATACTTGAAGATAGGCTGACGGCTGAAAATATCCATATTGGACCGAGCGATTATGTCCCGTGGCAGAAGGATAACAAGGTCTGTTTTATCCGCATGGAGGGGCGGCTTTTCGGAGATGTGCCCATGAACCTTGAACTGCGTCTCTCTGTCGAGGACTCTCCCAATTCCGCAGGCGTGGCGATTGATTCCATAAGATGCTGCAAATTAGCGCTTGAACGCGGAGAAGGAGGCGTTCTGCATGCCCCGTCAGCATATTTTTGCAAGCATCCTCCTGTTCAATATCCTGACGACGAAGCTTATCACATGATGGAGAGCTTTATAAGCAAAAACTGGGCAGCGGAAAGAGAAGTCTATCAATATCAGAACAGCCAGACTTAACAACCATTTGTCCGCAGATTTAGCAGATTACACAGATTGAGCAAAACAAAAATAGAAAGAAATCTGTGTAATCTGCGGACGTAATTGCTGTTTTTAGTATGAAAGGGTAATATGAGATTTTCTGAGATATTCATACCGACTTTACGTGAAGCCCCTGCTGAGGCAGAGGCTGTCAGCCATGTATTAATGCTGCGGGCAGGCTATGTGAGACAGCTTGCCTCAGGCCTGTATATTTATCTGCCTCTTGCGCAAAAAGTTATGCAGCGGATAAATAAGATCATCAGGGAGGAGATGGACGCAATTGGGGCGCAGGAGATAACAATGCCCGCGCTGCATCCTGCCGATATATGGCAGAAGACCGGCAGATGGTCTGATATAGGAGATGAGATGTTCAGGCTGAAGGACAGAGGCAAAAGAGACATGTGCCTTGGCATGACACATGAAGAGATAATCACGTGGCTTGCCTCAATGGAGATACATTCATACAGGGACCTTCCCCAGACCTGGTATCAGATACAGTCAAAGTTCAGGGATGAGGAGAGGCCCAAGAGCGGAATATTGAGAACGCGTGAATTTACAATGAAGGACAGCTACAGCTTTGACAGGGACGAGAAAGGGCTTGAAGAGAATTATCAAAAACATGCGAAG
>JBFLVX010000131.1:0-6176 GCA_040758255.1 Nitrospirota bacterium | reverse complement strand
TAAGACGCTCTATGCAGATGTAATGATGTACCTTCCGGATGATCTCCTCGTAAAGGTTGACGTGGCAACAATGGCGAATTCCCTAGAGGCGAGGTCTCCGTTCCTTGACCATGAATTCATGGAGTTTGCAGCGAGAATCCCTTCAGAGTTAAAACTCAGAAGGGGTAACACAAAGTACATACTCAAGGAGGCATTGAAGGAGGTTCTTCCTGATGAGATACTTTACAGGCAGAAGATGGGTTTCGGCGTCCCCATAGATCACTGGTTCAGAAACGAGTTAAAAGAGATGGCATATGATGTACTTCTCGGAAAAGGCGGCACTGAGCGGGGTTATTTCAATAAGGCATTTATCAAAAGGATGCTGGATGAGCACGTGTCGGGCAGATGGAACTGGCAGTATCATATATGGAACCTCCTGATGCTTGAACTCTGGCACAGGGAGTTTATAGATAAATGAGCTATGAGCTGCGAACTATGAGCGATCTAAGGCTATGCGTGGTCTCGCCTTTATATCATCCATCCCTCGGCGGTCTCGGCAAACAGGCCCAACTATTAACTGAAAGGCTTGCGGAAAAGGGAGTCAATGTCTTTGTTATCGCAAGAAGGATGAAGGGCATGCCTCCCGCCGCCTTCAGCAAAGAGGTGAAGGTATACAGGGCATGGTCAATCAGCCCCTATACCCACACCTTTGAGAAGGTCAGGCCAGTCAATATATTAATATCGCTCACCTATTCTATCAGCACTGCATTTTTCCTCTTCTCGAAAAGAAATGATTACAATATAGTACACTCCCATGGCGCTGGTTTCCCGCTCTTTATCTGCCTGCCTCTTCTGAAGCTCCTCAGAAAGAAGGTGATCGCCAAGGTTGCCAGCTCTAATCAAGGCATTGAACTGGGGTCCCTGAGCGGCCGCTACATGGGTCTTGGCAGTTTGATGACAATGGTCTTAAAGAGAGCAGACATTATCGTAGCAACCACTGTGGAAATCGAAGAGGCGCTTAAAAGGGACGGCTTCCAGGCAGAAAGGATTAAGAGGGTTCCAAATTTTATTGATATAAACCTCTTCTCCCCGGCATCGGCAGATGAAAAAGAGGCGTTGAAGAAGAGATTAGGGCTCGGCGGACAGAGGATCGTAACATTCAGCGGAAGGTTTATAGAGTGCAAAGGCGTCGCCTTCCTGCTGCGGGCATGGAAGGATATTTCTGCGAAGATACAGGATGTAAGGCTGGCCCTCCTCGGCGACGGGCTTCTCTTTTCTGAAATGAAATCGCTTGCTCAAGAGATGGGGATATCTGATTCGGTATTTTTTTACGGCCATGTTAGCGATATAAGGGATTTTCTCCACGCAACGGACGTTTTTGTCTTGCCATCTCTTTATGAGGGCATGCCGAATTCGCTATTAGAAGCGATGGCCTGCGGACTGCCTGTAGTAGCCTCAAGGATAGGAGGGGTTGTTGATATTGTCAAGAATGGTGAAAATGGTATTATTACAGAGCCGGGTGATGCCAATAGTCTTGCATCGGGAATAGGAAAGCTGCTTGCTGATAAAAACCTTGCTGACACCTTAGCCTTTAATGCTCACAAGACCATCAGAGATGCCTATAGTCTCGATAATATCGCTATGAGATACATAGAATTTTACAGGGGATTAAATGGATAAACAAATGACCGTAGCGTCGCGTCTTCTGATAGCGCTCTTCATCGCGTCCGTCTTCCTGCTTAACATAACAGAGATAGTGGATACAGACGCGTGGCTGCACCTAAGCCTTGGGAAAGCGATATTCGACGCTGGAGGCATCCCTGAAACAGAACTCTACACATATCCGAACTCCGGCAAGGCGTTCACCTACGGCTCATGGCTCTTCGGCCTCATCTACTATGCTGCATACCATTTTTTTGATGTGTACGGCGTTATACTGCTTAAGGCATTGACAATCACTGCAGCATTCTATTTTCTCATAAGGGACTCCCTCTTGCCTCACAAAAACTGCGTTGTTGCAGTGCTTGTAATGACCATTATCTTCATGATGGCAGGGCACCGCTTTGTGGAAAGGCCTGACACATTCCTCATGCTCTTTCTCTCCTTCCTCATCTATTCCTTAGGCTCATATGTCTATGAGAATAAAAAATATATATACGCGCTTCCGTTTATGCATGTTATCTGGGCCAATACCCACGCAAGCATCAACCTTATGTTTGTGCCTTTTCTGTCATTCATAGCCGTAGGCATCCTGCAAAAGACGGCCAACCGTTTGCGGCCTACGGCTGACAGCGGGATATTTCAATACACCCCATCTTCTGCCCAGTTAAAGACTATCATTGTTATTTTTCTCCTCTCCATTGGCGGCTCTCTTATAAGCCCATACTCCAAGTTACAGTTTACAAGCGGCGCGAGCGTTCTTGGCTCAGACTGGTGGAGTCAGGAGATAACCGAGCTTGCAAGACCAACATGGGGATCCAACAAATGGCCGTTCATCATGAGCGCGGCTCTCATAGCCTCTTTTGCCGTAAACTGGATTATGGTATTTTATCATCGCTCAAAAAAAGGGATTAATCATCCGCCTTCAGCCTCTGCCCCTTCCCTCATCTATCTCTTCATTGCCATACCCTTCATCTTCCTCTCCTTTCAGGCGCTTCGCTTTGTCTTTCTACTTGGGATAGTGTCAGGGCCCATCCTCGCAAGAAATATCTCCCAGCTTATCTCCGGCCGTTCAGACCTGAAGAGTAAGACACTGCCTTATCTTATGAGGGTAACGGCTATAATATGGGTAATCGTCTTTGCCATTCTCACGTTTACAAATACCGGGCCGTTTGGCGATGAAAAATACAAATTCGGCTTTGGATTCAATAATTCTAGTATGCCTGAAGGCGCTTTAAAGTATATGGATACTAAGAATATTTACGGAAGGGTATTTAACACATTTCAATGGGGACAGTATATAGTATGGAGAGACTTCCCCAAAAGGAGCGCGTTTGTTGACGGTAGGGGATATCTTACGGCAGACCTTCTTGAGTCCTTATCGCTGGCAAGGGCAAGACCCATTGTGCTGGAGAAGCTGCATGAAAAGTACGGCTTTGAGGCAATACTCCTCGATTATCAAAAAGACCTTGCAGGCGTGACGGCTCTTCATTATGACAGAGACCTTTCGCTTGCCGATCCCTCATGGGCACTGGTATATTGGGATGACGTCTCAATTTTATATTTGCGGAGAGGCGGGCCGTATGACGCGGTAATAAAGGAAGATGAATACAGGTTTGTAAAACCGGTCAATAATATTGAAGGCGCAAGGCCTCGCCTGAATGAAAATGATTACGCGGAAGGACTTATTAAAGAACTAAACAGAAATATTGACCTTACAGGCTCATCAAAGGCTCATTCCTTCCTCGGTTTTATTTACAATGAGAATGGCCGTTACAGGGAAGCTATCGCCATGTTTAACAAAGCTAACAAGGGCGAGTCAACTGATCTCGGACTTGCATATGCCTACGGAAGCATCAACAATTTTGACGACTCCATCAGGCACTATAAAATGGCATTTAAGAAAAGAAAGAACGCCTCCACGCTTTATAACATCGGCACTGCTTATTCCAAAAAAAGCGATGATGAGAACGCCCTGAAATATCTCTCCGAGGCGCTGAAGTTGGACAGCCATTTAATTTCTGTTTATCCAAAACTAATACAGCTTTATCAGAAAAAGGGGATGAACAGGGAGGCTGAAGAGACCGCAAGAATGTATGAAAACGCAAATGTCACAACAAAGGGGGAGGAGCATTTCAAAGAGGCGTTAAAGGCTTACCTTAATAATAAACTTTACATTGCGGCGGAAGAGTACAAAAAATCCATTGAGGTACACCCCTCAAATCCGGAGGCTTACAGCAACCTTGGTTACGTATATTATGATATGGATATGCTTGCGCAGGCGTATGAATACCAGAGGAAGGCGCTCGATGTGGACCCTGACTTTGCAAACGCCCATTACGGGCTTGCTCTTATATATCTAAAGTGGAACGACCAGCAGTCTGCCAAAAAACACTTTCAAAAGTATATTGAAGGGGAGCCTGTCGGCTATTTCTCAAGGAGAGCCAAGGAGGAGATAGGGAAGCTACAATAGCTGTTTTGCGTATTTTCACGCATCCCGGTGCTTTGAACCTCTTAAAATACGCACTTTAGCCGGCTGGCGGATTCAGGCCGGATGCCATAGTACGCTAAAAACATATATAGCTTCATATGTTAAGAAGTTTCATCTTTAGATTAAAGAGACTATTTACATTTGGCATCTGATTTGCATATACTTTTGTAATGCTTTATCTTACAAAAGCAATAACTACTAAAGAAAGGAGGAAAGAAACAATGAAAAAGCTAATAATCCTTATCGCAGCAATACTGCTGACCTTCAGCGCTGCATACGCGGACAACGTCTCTAATACGGACCACAACCTTGTTGACACAGCAAATCCGTATGACACTTCTTCTACCGATGAGGTTTGCGTATTCTGCCACACTCCTCACGGCGGCACTACAGATGCTCCGCTATGGAACAGGAACTACACACCAGGCGCTTTCACCATGTACGACAGCCCAACACTTGATATGGCCATTGCAGGAACTCCTGAGAGTGTTTCAGCGGCATGCCTGAGCTGTCATGACGGGACAACCGCTTTTGACTCGCTCATCAATGAGCCCGGCGCAGGAAGTGATACAATTGGTACCTGGACATGGGCAGGAGGCAACAACAAAATGGACGGCACAATCAGCCCTGTTGCATACCTCGGCACTGATCTCAGCAACGACCACCCGATCTCAATCGCTTACAATGTAGGCAGTGGAGCTGGCCAGGATCCTGACTTCAACGCTATCGTCAATAACTACGTTGGCTCACTTCCACTTTATCCAGGAAGCCAGAGCGCCAACCAGGTTGAGTGCGGAAGCTGTCACAATCCTCATGAAGACATACTTGTAAACTTCCTGAGAATCTCTAACGCAGCCAGCGCAATGTGCGTATCTTGCCACATCAAGTAGTATTTTGATTGTGTGTTACTAAAGAGGTGTGCGGAAATTCCGCACACCTCTTTTTTTAAGTAAAATTTAACTTGTATATAATTACCTAAAGCAACACCTTTCAACTTGTATAAATATTTTCCTTAATCTGTTATATTAGGTGTTATGTTAAAAACCTTGAAAATATTTTTCTTCTTATTTTTAGCTCTATCCGCTTTTGTTTATGCCTTTGCAGAAATGCCGAAGGAGAGCAATGAAAATATTGTTGCAAGGGTCAACGGCGCTGTTATCACAAAAGATGACCTTGCCCTTGAGACGAACAAGATCATCCCTCAGACCTACTATCACGGTAATGTTTCCCAGGAGAAGCGGAAGGAGGCTGAGAAGAAGGCTCTTGAAAATCTGATAAACAATGAGCTCTTCTATCAGGAGGCAAAGAAGCAGGGGATTAAGGCCGATAAAGATGCCGTGAAAAAGATGCTTGAGGCAACAAAGAAGAGATACCCCTCCGAAGAAGCCTTTAATCAGGCGTTGAAGAAGCAGAACCTTACAATCTCAATCTTTGAGGAGAAGATTGAAAAGATACTGCTTGTTGATATGATCCTGCAGAAAGAGGTGATGATAACTTTTACCGAGCAGGATATCTCAGATTATTACAATAACAATAAAGCTAAGTTCATGCTTCCTGAATCCGTCAAACTGAAATACATATGGATAAAGAGAGACCCGACAATGCCTGACTCTGAAAAGAGCGCCGGCGCAAAGGCGGATGAAGCGATGTCTGAACTAAAGGCCGGGAAGGATTTCTCAGAAGTTGCGCAAAAGTATTCAGCCGACGCAAGCAGGGTTATGGGCGGCGACATAGGTTTTATCCATAGCGGCCGGCTGCCGGAAGAGGTTGAAAGCATCGCGTATAAGCTCAAGACAGGGGACATCAGCGGCAAGATAAAGACCGACAAAGGGTACCACATCATCAGAGTTGACGACAGAAGGCCCGCAAAGTTAATGCAGTTTGAAGAGATCAAGGATAAGCTGAAGAAAGAGCTTACCGAATCAAGACAGGAAGAGCGCAGGAATACCCTTGTTGAGAGATTAAGGAATGAGGCCAAGGTTGAGATTTTGCTGCAAGACTGATTAATTTTGAGACGATATTATTTCTTTAATTTTAAAATTTTCTT
>JBFLVX010000130.1:0-6232 GCA_040758255.1 Nitrospirota bacterium | reverse complement strand
GGGCTTCTCTTCTCAGAACATGGCGCTGTCTTCGGCGCAGGGTATAGGGATATCCATGCAAAACTATTCTTTTACAGGATACTCATATTCCTCACGCCGTTAGCAGGGATTATCTTTACGGCCGGGGTTTTAAGAGGCTCACGGAGACTGACATTTCTCCCGCCTGTCCTGGTTTTAGCAGTGTATATTATCGGGATTGTGGCATATCCATATGTTCTTCAGAAATTCAAGGTCGCTCCGAATGAGCTTGCCCTTGAGTCCCCATTTATAGAACAAAACATAAAATTTACAAGAATGGGCTATAACCTTGAAACGATAGAGGTAAGGCCATTTGATGTGGACTATAATCTTTCGGGTAAGGAGATAGAAAAAAATGATGCCACTATAAAGAATATAAGATTATGGGACCATAGCCCGCTTCTCAGGACATACAGCCAGCTCCAGCAGATAAGGACATACTATAAATTTGCGGATGTTGATAACGACAGGTATAGCATAAACGGCGAATATATGCAGGTTATGCTCGCTCCGCGGGAGCTTTCATATAATGACCTCCCGAGCAAGACCTGGATAAACGAAAGGCTGATATTCACGCATGGAAACGGTATAACATTGGGCCCTGTCAGCAGGATAAGCAAGGAAGGGCTTCCTGAATTCATGATAAAGGATATCCCGCCTGTCAGCCAGGTTGACCTCAAGGTTACAAGACCGGAGATTTACTACGGTGAGCTTTCCAACAATTATGTCATAGTGAAAACAAAGATTCCTGAATTCAGTTATCCGACATCAGAAGGCAATGTGTATACAACATATGGGGGCAGCGGTGGTGTAAGGCTGGACTCTCTGTTTAAAAGGGTTTTATTTTCGGTGAAGTTTAAGACAGAAAAGATATTGCTTTCCTCTGATATCTCCGCAGAGAGCAAAATCCTGTATTACAGAAATATACTGGATCGAGTCAGGGCAGTAGCGCCCTTTCTCCTTTTTGACCAGGACCCCTATCTCATTGTAACAAAGGACGGAAGACTTGTCTGGATTGCAGATGCCTATACTGTCTCAAGCAGTATGCCATATTCTAAGCCAATAGAAAGACGCATTAACTATATAAGAAACTCTGTAAAGGTTGTTATCGACGCCTATAATGGTTCGATGGATTTTTATGTGAGCGACCCCTCTGATATTCTTATAAAGGTTTATTCAAAGATATTCCCGGATATATTCAAGTCTCTTAAAGAGATGCCTGATGAATTGAGGCAGCATATGCGATATCCGCACAGGCTTCTTCAGATACAGGCATCCATGTTCGCTGCGTATCATATGACAGATCCAAAGGTTTTTTACAATAAGGAGAACCTGTGGGAGGTTCCTGCCTTCGGGGAAATATTTATGGAGCCGTATTACACCATAATGAAGCTTCCCGGCGAAAAGAAAGAGGAATATATCCTGCTTTTGCCCTATACTCCCGCAAAGAGAGATAACCTTGCTGCATGGCTTGCCGCAAGGTGTGACGAGCCGAATTACGGGAAACTTCTCATCTATACTTTTCCAAGGGACAGGCTCATCTTCGGACCAAAACAGGTGGATGCAAGGATAAACCAGGATTCCTACATATCACAGCAGCTTACTCTTTGGGATCAACGAGGCTCGGAGGTCATAAGAGGGAGTCTGCTTGTAATCCCTGTTGAGCGGTCCCTTTTATACGTGCAACCTCTTTATCTCGCGGCATCCGACAAGGTGGGACTGCCTGAACTGAGGCGGGTTATTGTTGCCTATGAAAACGATGTGGTCATGGAGGAAAATCTTGATCTTGCACTCCGGCGGCTGTTCGGCGCGAAGGCAGTTGTCGGAAAAGCTGACAGGATTGTTGAAGATTCAAAGTCGACAATCTCAGAGCTTGCAAAGGAGGCGGTGAGCGTATTTGAAAGGGCAATTGAACTGCAGAGGCAGGGGAACTGGGCAGGCTACGGGGAGGAGATCAAGAAACTCGAACAGCTTTTAAGAAGGCTTGCTAAGTAATAAAGTCCAATAAAATCGTATAGCATGAATGCGAAAACCTTTCAGATTAATTTCAATTGATATCGGATACGACAGTCACCTATTTTTTATTGATCTAGAAGATAGAAATAATGTTCGTTTAAATGTAATAGAGAGGCAGTCATGTTTTTCTCCTTGGGGTTGTTTTTTGGCTGAAACATCTTACAAAGAAGGGATCGACTGCCACCTACAGCCCCGGGAAACTGTACGGGAATAGCTTAACTTTTACAATTAAAGATTGACGCTTTTGATAGAAATAAACAGACAACGATTTAGATTGGCGAAGTCAGCAGGCTTTATCCCTTCAATTGTCGAATAAAGTCTGCTGATTTCCCGAAGGGCGTCACCACTAATCCAATGATAGCCACCCTTTGCTAATTATGTGAAAAATTTTTTTACCGAGTTGTGCGTCCGACTACACCCATTATATCAGTCTTTACAGTTTCAAGTAATCTTGTATCGGCCCCTATGATCCATTGTCCACTCTTTAGATAATTTGCTTCTGTCTTAATATCTACATTTCTGCCGTCAGGTGAAAATTTTATAATTGCACGAACCCTGTAGTTTTCTGTTCGTTCGCCAACTTTCCACCATGTGTATATCCATGCAGTTCTTATATATCCACCTTCTCTTGAGATCATTTCAAGCTCAAATTTCTTGGCCAGAACATCTAATACTTCCTGCCAGGCATTTTCGAATTTTATTCCCTCCTTGATTTCAATAGATGCCCATCCTGGTTCATAAGTCATAATAAATGTTGATGGCATACTCACGCAGCCTATCAACGAAAAAATAATAAGGGATGAAAACAATTTAAAGCATCTCTTCCATAGAACGTATCTTTTGTTTTTCATTATTTGTCCCCCGGAAATTTGATTTTGTTAAAAAACCTAATTCAAAAAAATGTGAGCAACTGCAAAATGGATTTTTTACAAGGGATGTTCTATTTACTTGTCATCATTATACTCCTTTCTGCCTGAACGATCGGCTAACTTTTCCACAAACGAAGGTGATACCTTCAACTATATGTTTGATATATAGGCGAAAATGTGCTCTGTAGCTATAAATTAGCGTTTATAACATACATCTTTTTGACAAATTTTTGAAGTGTGAAGTTCAGGAAGGACCTCCTCCTTTTCACCTCATACAATGTGTTAAGAAACGAAGAGGCTTAAGGAGGCAAAGTTTTTTCATCTAACAAAACTTCATCATAGCTTTTATTTTTCCATGAAAATTAGGGCTTGGTAATTTATTTTTGGTGACAGTTATTTTTGATTTTGTTTGAGTACAACTTATTGATTTTAATAGATTTTAGTGGTGCGAGAGAGGGGAGTTGAACCCCTACGGTTGCCCACTGGATCCTAAGTCCAGCGCGTCTGCCAGTTCCGCCACTCTCGCATGCTTGATTTTAAGGGATTTTTAGGGTGTTCTGCAAATCTTCATGTCCGGATGCGGCAAGATTTGCCGGCTAATCCTGCTGCCGTTTTTTGCGGAATGACGAATTCTTTCCATCTGCTATAATGTGGTTGTAATTTAGAAAGACCTGCCAACCGGAGGTGAAGGATGCACTATCCTCATATATTCAGGGAAGGAAAGATCGGGACGTGTGTTTTGAGAAATCGCCTTATTATGTCTTTATATCCGACAAAATATTCTACTGACAGCAAAGTCAACGAACGGATGATAGAATTTTACCGGGAAAGGGCAAGGGGCGGTGTTGCCATGATCGTGCTCGATTGTCCATGCCTTGATTTTCCGCGCGCGTATAAAGGTCCCAATGAATTGAGATTCGATATTCCTGAGTTTGCGGACGGGATCAGGAGGCTTCTCGATGTAATTCATTCAGAGGGTGCAAGAGCGTTCATGCAGCTTAATTACCCCAAGGAGCGGATCTTCGACCATGAGGTCCCCGGAGCCAAGCAGAAAGGCAATGTATGGGTCGCACCTCTGATAAAGATTATGACTGCCGATGAGGCAGAGGAGATTTTGCGGATAATGGCGGATGGCGCAAAGCGGGCTATGGAGCTGGGATATGACGGAATAGAGGTCCAGGCGAGTTACGGGGATCTGATATCACAGCTTCTTTCAC
Organism: Nitrospirota bacterium; assembly: GCA_040758255.1. Classification (GTDB taxonomy): domain Bacteria; phylum Nitrospirota; class Thermodesulfovibrionia; order UBA6902; family UBA6902; genus JACRPZ01. Next base: position 2,112 of record JBFLVX010000130.1, on the reverse strand, counting down.
CGCTTTCGAACAAGAGGACAGATTTGTATGGAGGAAGTATCGAGAACCGCATGAGGTTTCTCATAAACCTGATTAGGCTTATCAAGCAGGAAGCCGGTGAAGATGTCCCGGTGGTGGTCAAACTTGTATGCGACGAGTTTGTCGACGGAGGGCTGACGCTTCAGGAGAGCGCTGTTATTGCTCAACACATAGAAAAGGCAGGCGGCGATGCGATCCTCGCAAATGGAGGGAATAAAGCCACCAAAAGAATGACTATCTCCTCGCACTATCTTCCTCCCGGACCTCTTGTTCATCTCGCGGGGACGATTAAAAAGTCCGTTACCATTCCTGTAATTGCGGTCGGAAAGATTCACACGCCGGAGCTTGCAGATGCGATCATCGAAAAACAGGATGCCGATCTTGTTGCGATGGCCCGGGCGCTTATTGCTGATCCGAATCTGCCCAAAAAGGCAGAAGCAGGGATGACTGACGATATTCGGTATTGTCTCTCAGACCTTGAAGATTGCTCGGACAAGGGAGTGAAAGGATTAGGAAGGAGCTGCACAATAAATCCGTTTTCCGGCCAGGAATACCGCCTGAAAATAACTCCGGCTTCAGGAAAGAAGAAGGTGGTGGTCATCGGCGGCGGACCGGCAGGCATTCAGTCTGCAATCCTTGCGAGCCGGAGAGGGCACGAGGTCACCCTTTATGAAAAAGGGGAATCCCTCGGCGGACAACTGCATCTTGCCTGCAAGGCTCCATACAAAGACGGAATAAGTATTTTTTCACGATATTTGAGGCATTCCATCGGCAAGACGGATGTGCGGGTTATTTTGGGAAAGGCAGTTACTGCCGAAGAAATCCTTTCTCAAAAGCCTGATGCGGTCGTCATTGCGACAGGTTCAAAGTCGTGCCTTCCGCGCATTCCGGGAATTAACCTGCCGTTTGTGTTTAATGTCAGATCTATATACGAAAAGACGTCCATGCCGCCCGGCACAAATGTTGTCATCATCGGCGCCGGAGACATAGGCTGCGAAACAGCAGACATGCTTTCCTCCGAATCGAAAAGAGTGACGATTGTCGAATTGTGCGACGAGCCGTTAACACGGATGAAAGAGATCCCGAGGCAGGAACTACTTAACAGACTGAAAGAAAAGAAAGTGTCGATTGTTACTACCTGTAAGGTGACGGCTATCGAAGACGGGAAAGTGCTCATAGAAGATAAAAGTGGCCGGGTGAAAGAACTGGAGGCCGATTCTGTCATTGTTTCTGTCGGAAGCATTCCAGAGAATTTTCTCTACGAAGCTCTTAAAGACAAGGTCAAAGAAATATATGCAGTCGGCGATGCAAAAGAGCCCGGCAACATCGGGGCGGCGTTGCGGAGCGCGACAGAAGTCGGGGTGAAGATTTAGCTGGAATATTCATACATCTTCTGACAAACAGAGCAGATGCTGTACCGGAGCGGCTTTATCCCGATTCTTATCGGGATACCTCGGAGTCTCCTGATTCCTATCTGGAGACGAGAATGACTCCCGAAAGCTTTCGGGACATCTGCCCTCCTCCTCTCCGAGCCATGAATAATCCGGGTTAGCCGCACCAGAATACACCTCTATATCGTTTTTACAGAAGCCATGATTTTTGGCGCCTCGGCCTGCTTTATAGGTCCGATGTTCTTCTCATATTTTGAAATATTTTCTTCAAGGGCCTTAAAGATCCTTTTCATGTGCCCCGGACTCACGATCACTCTTGCTGCTACAACGCCCTCGGGAGGAGTGACCATAAGAAAGTCCAGGATGAATTCCTCGGTAGTGTGGCTGACGACCATATTATTGGCGTAGACGCCGCCCTGGATTTCATTCGGGATGCGGACTCGCATTTCTTGTTTTTCTTCAGCCATTTTCAATCTCCTTTTTTGTTGTCATAATTGCTAATGTGGCCCTTAGTAAGACGACGTTCTGACTACTTTCTGTCATTGCGGCTTGTCCGCAACCCTTCCGGATTTTCCGAAAGATTCCGCCAAGCGGGAATGACATCAACATAGCCTAACCCGTGAATTATTACTACGGCAATTAAATAGATGAAAGATGTCATGCTCCGACTTGATCGGAGCATCCAGTCCCTTATGGATTCCCC
>JBFLVX010000129.1:0-6272 GCA_040758255.1 Nitrospirota bacterium | reverse complement strand
AGAATTCCTTCCCGTTCACACTGCTTTTTAAACTTCCTGAGCGCGTTTTCGAAGGAGTCACTCTCCCGTACCCTGATAGAGGGCATCCATATACCCCCTCCTCTCTCTTTTTGATTTTGTCTTCTTTCTGCCTGCAAACGCAGGAGGTAAGATACTTTAGCAATTACCCATAGGGCATGTCAAGGACAATCCCGCTGGAAAATAAAGAGTTTTTTGACCTGACTCAAGTCACTGACTGTGCAGGTATTTCTTCGGATTCTCTATCCCTACAGCCGCCAGAAAACCTGGGGAAACGCTACTCCTACTCCTCTTCAGCAGTGATCGCCTCGACAGGGCAGTTCTCTTCCGCAGCCTCGCAACAGCCCACATATTCACACGCGTCCGCGTCGATCACCTCTGCCTTGCCGATCACCTCATTGAGGTGAAATACTGCCGGGCATATCTCCTGACAGGCGCCACAGCCGATACACTTGTCCACATCCACGATGACCTTCATCCTGTCTCCTCAATAATCGCTGCTGCAAGAAGGGGGAACATTATCTCGTGATGTCCCGTGAGGGCATACGACCTGCCCTTCATCAGGGTGGGCCTGCAAAGCACGTTCTCCCTCGGCCGGTAATGCTGAATGAAATCCATGTTCACCGTGGTAATATCTTCCACCTTGTTGCCCAGATTCCTTGCTACGGTCAATGCCTTGAGGAATACCTCAGGCATAATAACTGCGGAACCGAGATTGATATAGACGCCTCCTTCAAGGTCAGCGATGACCGATGCCAGCAGCCTGAAATCCCTGAGGCTCCCCCGGCCTATCATTGCCCCGTCTGCCCGGGGATGCATATGGATTATGTCCGTACCTAATGCGATATGGGTGGTCACAGGGATCCCCAGCCTGAAACCTTCGGAAAATATGCTCTTGTCCCTGAGCCGGTTCTTGCCCTTGAATAGGTATTCGCCCACTGACCGGCCGATGCCGTATCCTTTTCTGACACCCGCGTTGATTGCCTTATTCACTTCATTTCCCGTCTCCTTCGCCATGCCGAACTTGCCGGTGCAAAGTTCAGCGGCCACATCTTCTGATGTCCTGCCCGAGAGGGAGATCTCGAAGTCGTGAATTATGCAGGCGCCGTTAGTAGCAACAGCAGTGATCATTCCCCTCTTCATGAGATCAATGATAACGGGGGAGAGCCCCACTTTAATGGGATGAGCTCCCATGCCAAGGACAACAGGCCTGTCATTTTTCTGTGCCCTAACCACTGCCTCCACTACTGCCTTGAAGTCAGAAGCAGCAAGAAAGGACGGAAGATTGCTGAGAAATTTTCTGAATGATGCACCCCGCTCGTGGGGCAGAGCCGCGCGCCCAATCTCGACTTTGCTTTTTCTCGTGCCGAGGGGGTACGTCCTGATCTTTTTCAGAGAGACTGGTTTGTATCGCTTCATACCCGTGATTTTACCATACCGCCGCTGAAAATGGTGGTGCTTTAGAATGTCTGCAGGTGCTCATAATCATCCAGCGATTCCGTAACAAGTCACATTCACCCGGCCTAACATCTACCAAAATCAGCTTATTTCGGCGGTAGGCAAAGATAAGCAAAATCGCATTCATTTTTTTCTTGACATTTGTCTTTGTTTCTGATATATGTATATATATCAGAAAGGAGGAGGATTAACCATGAGACACCGTCGGCACCTTCCCGATCAAGAGCGTCTTGCCCGCTCAAGGGTTACAAAGCTTCTCCATGACAAGCCCTTTGTTGCGGGTGGCCTGGTAAAAATGGCGAGGACCTGTGGCAAGGCAAACTGCAAATGTACGAGGGGCGATAAGCACGTGTCATGGTATCTGGCCACACGGCACAAGGGAGTCCGCAAGATGATCTGCATCCCGCGGCAGTCTGAGAAAGACGTTATTGAGTGGGTGAAGACCTACAAGGAGATAACGAAGCAGATGGACATTATTTCTCAGCAGTGTCTTAAGCGTTTCATGATATCCGGCAAAGAGGAAAGGGACAAGGATTCTTAGGAGGCTCCTGAGATACTCCGATAAGGTGTATGGCTTGAATGCTCAACTTCAGGGCATTCAGGACGGCCGCATTCGTCCCCGGATTAAGACGCCAGTGATTGCGGGCAGCGCATTGGTAATGGCACTGGCACAAATGGGGAGTCTCAATGCCCTTGAGCAGACAGGGGGTAATAGTTTCTGGAAGAAATGGCTTAATCATGGTTGTTTGCCAAGCGCAGATGTAATCGGCGCGGTCTTCAGTTCGATAGACCGTGACGCCCTTCGAAGGATTCTGAGGCACCTCTACAGCCGGTTAAAGCGGAACAAGGTATTACGTCCGGCTTTTTCAGATAACTTGTTTGCATTGGTTATCGATGGACATGAGTCCAGCGCGAGCTATTTGCGCTGCTGCGATAAGTGTCTGCAACGGGAGATCAAGACCTCCCGGGGAAGCACGATTCAATATTATCACCGTCATGTTACCGCGATCCTCCTGTGCAAAGATTTTGCGCTTCTTCTGGACCTTGAGCTGCAAATGCCCGGGGAGGATGAAGTTGCTGCTGCAACACGGCTTTGGGAAAGAATGTTTCTGAACTATCCCCGGGCTTTTGATGTTGTGATCGCCGATGGTCTGTATGCTCAGGCCCCTTTCTTTAAAACCATAACCTCCCATGGCAAGCATGTGATTGCGGTGCTGAAGGATGAACGCAGGGATTTGCTACAGGATGCGATGGGTATTTTCATCCGACAACAGCCCGCCGTTTTTCAACAGAAAGCTGTTACAAGACAATGCTGGGATATAGAAGGGTTCACTTCATGGACATCCTTCGGAAAGGAAGTCCGTGTTGTCCGTTCGATAGAGACAACAACAGTCTGCAGGCAAAGGACCGGAAAGAAAGAAGATTGTGTCTCAGAGTGGATGTGGGTTACCACACTACCCAAACAGATAGTTCCGACAGAGACATTTGTCGAAATTGCTCACGGAAGATGGGATATCGAGAATAAAGCATTCAATGAGATGGCTACCTACTGGCACGCCGACCATGTTTACAAACATACCGTCGGTGCTATTGAAGCGTTCTGGCTGATAACAATGTTGGCCTATAACCTTTTTCACGCCTTCATTACGTTAAACCTCAAGCCGGCAATCCGGCAGATTTATACGAAGCTTCATCTGGCACGCGTAGTTGCGGCAGAATTGTACGCGAACAGTCGCTTTACAAATTGTCGCGCCCCGTGATTCTTGCTTGCCTTACCCCTGTATCGACTTGGACATACGCACCAAAACTATGTGGGAGACACTCCGATAAGGGATAGACATTCCCGTTTCCGCGCAAACTCCTTCTCCTGGCATCCCAAATTACTTCAAACTCACACCGCCCGAATCTGCCCCCTTCCCTGAAATGCTCCTTTTCCTTTTCTTTCTCGGCGTTAACTTCGGTGTTGCGGAATCGCTGCGAGCGTGGATTGAAACTTGACAAAGCACAACGGTTATGCTAAATTGAAAGTCGCTCCCCGCACGGGAGCGTGGATTGAAACGCCGGCACCCGGTCGATGATCGGGAAGACCGAATGTCGCTCCCCGCACGGGAGCGTGGATTGAAACTCATCATATCCTCCCTTTAGTCCTCGATATATAGGAACTGATCCGGGACACATCCCCCATTTTCTTTTATAAATATTTGCAAGGGGAAAAGGGGATAGGCTGCTTTAACAAAGGACACAGAACGACAACTTTAATAACTATTTATGCGCTCTCCCTCTTATCTTTGTTCTGCTAATATAATATATTTACAATGACTGGAACTTCTGACCTTTTGGACTGCTGAACTTCATTCTTGCAAGGCCTCAATATACAAGTGCAATAGGGCGGAAGGGCATGTTTTTTCATGCCAAGCCATAAATATCAGTAGTATATTTTATAAGCAATAATTCATATATTAGTTGAACTATTACACTTATAAGATACTTCACTTTAGTATATAAACTATGCTATAGTTCATATATAGGATGAACTATAGCTCTTGTAATATACTATGGAAGCTCTAGCAGGCATAGGGAAGGAAGACAGGAAACGGCTCTCGGCGCTTTTCCGGGAGACGAAAGGCACCATCTCGGTAACAGACGCTGCCGGCATACTGAAAATCACTTCGACCGATGCAGCAAAGATGCTTTCCCGCTGGGCAAAGAAAGGCTGGCTGTCCCGAGTGCGCCGGGGCTTATATGTGCGGGTGCCGCTTGAGTCTCGCACGCCAGATATCCCTCTTGAAGACCCCTGGATTATAGCCGACCGGCTATTCTCACCCTGCTATATTGGTGGATGGAGTGCTGCCGAGTATTGGGATCTCACAGAGCAGATTTTCCGCACTGTTGTTGTCCTGACAACTCAGAAGCCAAGAGACCGCGCCCTTGTGATCAAGGGAACAAGTTTCACGCTGCGCACGATATCTGAGAAGGCGCTTTTCGGAACGAAGCCGGTTTGGAAAGGGCAGGTAAAGGTAACCATCTCTGATCCTACCCGCACTATCCTTGACATGCTGACAGACCCGAAGCTTGGCGGCGGAATACGGCCGACTGTGGACATATTCCTAAACTACCTGAAGTCTGAGAATAAGAATATTCAGCTTCTGATAGATTATGCAAAACGCCTGGGCAATGGCGCTGTATTTAAACGCCTCGGGTTCCTGTTGGAACGTTATGCTCCTGACCAGGAAGCAGCCATTAGTGAATGCAAAGCTCAGCTGACAAAGGGGAACACTAAGCTTGATCCTTCGCTTAAGGCCGACAGATTGATAACGCGCTGGAAGCTCTGGGTACCAGAAAGCTGGGCAAAGGAGAGCTGATGTGATAAACCGTCAAGAGATAATGGACTTCTCAAGGGAGTTTGGCCTTGCTCCAAATGTTATCGAGAAAGACTATATGCTCGGCTGGCTGTTGGCCGGGATTTCACATCATGCTGAACTCAACACGAGCTGGGCATTCAAAGGCGGCACATGCCTTAAGAAGTGCTATTTTGAAACCTACCGTTTTTCTGAAGACCTGGACTTTACCCTTACAGAGGCTGAACATCAGGACCAAGGTTTCCTGACTAATGCATTCAAGGAAATAGCAGACTGGATTTACGATGCGTCAGGCCTTGAAGTCCCACGTGAGTTGATCAGGTTCGATGTTTACAAAAATCCCCGTGAAAAGATATCAGTTCAAGGCAGGATTGCTTACAGAGGGCCTTTACGGCCAGGTGGGGACCTTCCCCGTATAAAGTTGGACCTTACTGACGATGAGGTCCTAGTGTTGGATCCTGTCGATCGCGAAGTGTTTCATCCTTACTCTGACACTCCGGAAGGTGGTATACATGTCCCATGTTATTGCTTTGAGGAGGTCTTTGCTGAAAAGATCAGGGCATTGGGAGAGCGCTTAAGACCGCGTGATCTTTATGATGTGGTCCATCTTTACCGCCATGACAGCACGAGACGAGACCGCGAACTCATCTTAAGCACACTCGAAAGTAAATGTGCCTTCAAAGGGATATCAGTTCCAACAATGGAACGTCTCGAAAATAAGCCTGAACGCGCTGAATTAGAGACTGAATGGGAAAACATGCTGGCACATCAGGTGCCTGTATTGCCGCCTTTTGAGCAATTCTGGCAGGAGCTTCCCGAAGTATTTGACTGGATCTATCGCGCGGTCGAAAAAGAGGCCCCTGCAGCCATACCTATTGGGAGACAGGTTGTTGATACTGCTTGGCGCCCCCCGGCGATGGCGACCGCATGGCGCACAACAATACCGCTTGAACCCATTCGCTTTGCAGCTGCAAACCATCTCTGCGTCCAATTGAATTACATTGACGCAAACGGAAATTGGAAGAGACCTATCATTGAGCCATACTCGCTGCGTAAGACCAGCGAGGGGAACTTGCTCTTATATGCTGTCAAGCATGAAACCGGAGAAGACAGATCATACAGAGTTGACCGGATTCAAGGCGCTGAGGTTACAAAGATTTCGTTCACACCCAGGTATACAATAGAACTGAGTGCGTCTGGACCGCTTTCGGCCCCGCATACAACAATGAGGACAAGCGGGATTAGTAGCGCAAGACCGCAGCGGATCAAATCAGCTGTCAGAAGGCCGAGAAGTTCCACGTCAAGCTACGGCCCCAAGTATGTTTTCCAATGCAGCTATTGCGGCAAGAGATTTACCCATAAGACAAATGATTCTAAGCTCGGCAAACATAAAGATAAGCACGGCTATCCCTGTTCTGGCCGCACGGGGTTCTATGT
>JBFLVX010000128.1:0-6274 GCA_040758255.1 Nitrospirota bacterium | reverse complement strand
GCGCCTTTGCGTGTTTAAGAACGCCTCCAATGTAGTGGATAGCCATATCACTTAAGCCCGCATAGCCGTTGCCGGCGAAGAGCGGCTTGCCCTTTTTCCAGATGCTCTGATGGCAGTGCATTCCTGAACCGTTGTCGCCGAATAACGGTTTCGGCATGAATGTTGCGGTCTTGCCATGACGCTTTGCCACGTTCTTGATGATGTATTTAAAGAGCATGTTCTTGTCAGCCATGCTGACGAGGGAATCAAACCTCATGTCAATCTCAGCCTGTCCTGCTGTGGCGACTTCATGATGCTCTCTCTCGACATATATGCCGCACTTGATCATCTCCATGACCATTTCTGTCCTTATATCCACCTGACTGTCTGTGGGCGGAACAGGGAAGTATCCTTCCTTATGCCTGGGTTTATAACCGAGGTTAGGATTCTCCTCTTTGCCTGAATTCCAGATGCCTTCAACAGAGTCAATATAGTAGTAGCCGCTGTGGGAATTCTGATCGAATCTGATGCCGTCAAAGATAAAGAATTCTGCCTCAGGCCCGAAGTATGCTGTATCGCCAATGCCTGTTGACTTTAGGTACGCCTCTGCCTTCTGAGCGATGTATCTCGGGTCTCTTGTGTAGAATTCCTTTGTTATAGGGTCCACAATGTTGCAGATCAAGCTTATCGTGGGGTACTTCATGAACGGATCCATGAAGGCTGTGTTAGGATCAGGCATTATGAGCATGTCTGATGTATTTATCGCCTGCCATCCCCTGATGGATGAGCCGTCGAATCCGAGCCCCTCCTCGAATATCTCCTCCTTGAGTTCATCAATCGGCACGGCAAAATGCTGCCATATGCCGGGGAAATCAAGGAACTTGAAGTTTGCCATTACGGCCTTGTTCTCCTGAGCCATTTTCAGTACGTCTTTTGGTGTCATTCTTTCTCCTCCTTTAGGTTTAGTGTTTATTAAATTTTAATATTTCGTTTAAATCCCTCCAAATAGTTACCTCCTCTCTAATTCCATATTTCTTTATCTTGTAGCCGATCATCCTTTCCGTAATGCCAAGCTTCCGTGCCGCTTTAGCCATTACCCAGCCACATTCTTTCAACGATCTGATTATTTCTTCCTTCTCAATTTCCTTCACTTTGTCTTTCAATGAATTCATAGCCAGGTTCCTCCGGACATTGTATATAGCTAAAATTATGCCAAGATGTAACCCTTTGTATTTAAATGGTTTTGGTCTTGAATATAGCGACAATTAGGTAACTTAATGACAATATTGTATGTGATATTTAAAAGTATTAAACCTGTGCGGGGATACGTTGCGATATTAGGAAGACATATATGCTCTAACACACACCGAGGCTAATGACAGAGATTTTAATTCAGATACATTCTCAGCATCTTGTCTATTTCTTTGTCTGTAAATTCCTTACTGCCATTGCGTTTTAATCTTTTAACTAAATATGTAACATCCAGTTTTCCGTCTGAGCGTAAAATGCCTTCAAGTCCTTTCCTGCCAATCAATTTGCTAATGACGATAGTGCGGTATGTTCCGAGGATTTCTGGCGGAAAGGGTTCATAAGTTTCAGGGTTATTCATAACAGAGGCGCTGTGGATGCCGCCTTTATGTGAGAATATATTTCTGCCAACTATCGGCCGTGAATATTCAACCGGCGATCTTGTGAACCCTGATACCATCGCTGAAAGTTCCGGCAGCAGCTTCAGATCCCATATATTATTTACGCCATAGAGCCGCTTGAGCGCCATGCACACCTCGGCAAGCGCGGCCACACCGGAGCGTTCCCCTAAACCATTAATGGAAACATCGATAGCCCGCGCCCCGGCTTCATATGCTGCAAGCGCATTTGCGGCGGCCAGTCCAAAATCATTGTGAAAATGGGCGTGCATATCTGCTGTGACATATTTTTTAATGTAAGCGATCAATGCCTTTGTCTTTGACGGAGTTAATATCCCGACGGTATCGGCAATGCATATTCTGTCAGCTCCGGCAGCAATCGCCATTGAGAAGAGGTCAACCAACTCCTTTCTCCCTGTCCTTGAAGCATCCTCACAGGTGAAACGCACCTTGAGGCCGCAGTCTTTTGCATACTTAATGGCATTCAGAATATTGGTGACAACAGTTCTTTTGTCTGAACGCAGCCGATAGTCAAGGCTGAACGAATTGATGCCGGAAAATATCCCGGCCCATGCCGTATTACACTTGCGGATAATGTTTATATCCTCTTTTTTTGCCCTTGCATGAGCAACTGTCTGCGCCTTTAGCCCTAATGAGGAAATTTCAGCAACAGCCTTTCTTATGGAAGGTGACGCGGCAGGGTGCCCCACCTCAATATAATCAACTCCAAAGCTGTCAAGCTTCTCGGCGATTTTTATTTTTTGTCTTGCGGTAAAGAGAATGCCTCTTGACTGCTCGCCTTCGCGGAGGGTTGTGTCGAGGATCTCTATTTTATTTCTTCTTACCATATCCGTACCATGATGGTCTTCAGTATACCTGTCAGGTTAATTCAGGTTTCCGCATACCTTGCACTGAATATCTCTCTTTGTATTCAGTTTTCTGAAATCCAGATCGACTGTGTTGAATGTCAGCATTTGAGAAGACAGGGGTTTTCCATATCCTGTAAGAAGCTTTATCGTCTCTATACTCATCAGGCAGCCGAGTACGCCGGAGACTGCGCCAAGCACCGGGAAACCAAGCTCTTCCCACTCCGGGTTATCTTCAGGATAGAGGCAATTAAGGCAGGGAGTTGTTCCGGGAATTACATTAAAAAGATATCCCTCCATGCCGTTCATGGCAGCCTCAACCATAGGGATATTTCTTCTGACACAGGCGTTGTTTAAGATTCTCCGCTCACGAAAATTGGGCCTGGCGGAAAGCGCTATCTGAATTCCGTCGAGAAGGTTCTCAACATTGCCTTCTGATGTCCTTTCATTAAAGGCCTCAACCCCCACATCGGGATTTATCTCTTCAATTCTCCTCATAGCCTGCTCAACCCTGCTTCCTCCGATCCAGTCATGCCGCATCAAAATCTGCCTGTTCATGTTAGAGAGCGTGAGATTTCCGTAATGGGCGAAGACCATCTTTCCTATCCCGGCAACAGCAAGATATATTGCGGCAGTACCACCCAGACCGCCGATGCCTGCTATGAGCGCGGCTGATTCTTTCAGCTTCCGCTGATGTGCTTCTGTGAACCCTTGAAGCATTAATTGTCTGCGGTAACGCTCCATTTCTATTTCAGACAGTTGATGGCTTTCTTCAGTTAACAATTTCACAATACTCTTCTCCAATCCTCGCATGCAGAACTTCAAGCTCCATATCTTTATCTTCATCAAGCGTTCCGCAGGCGTCCGCTCTGCACTGCCTGCAATGAGTCATCTGCGAAATATATTTCCCGCATTTTTTGCGCATCATATTTACGGCTTCATGAGACGGCCTTTGATAATTTTCGAAATCAGCCTTAGGAATAAGCGGCATGATATTCATCAGATCCGCACCCCTGTGTCCTGCAAACCATGCGACAAAGGGGATCTCCTCGTCATTAACTCCAGGAATGAAAACTGTGTTGACCTTTACGAGAAGGCCTGCTTCAACCGCAGCGCTGATCCCTTCCCACTGATTGCTCAACAGGCATGCAGCAGCTTCTTTCCCCTTGTAAAGCCTGCCGTTATACGACACCCATGAATATATCTTTTCAGCCATCTCAGGTGTCACCGCATTTACGGTAACCGTCAGGCTGCTTACTCCTGCCTCAGTAAGATCATTAAGCCTGTCGGAGAGCAGAAGCCCGTTTGTTGAGACGCAGAGCGTCAGTTCGGGATATTCCCTGTGAATCGCGCTGAAGGTCTCAAATGTCGCGTCATTTGCCAGCGGATCTCCAGGCCCTGCTATGCCTATGACGGTCAGGCGCTCGTTTCTTTCAACCAATGACCTGACCCTTTCCAATGCCTCATATGGAGTCAACACCCTGCTCGTAATTCCGGGCCTTGATTCATTGGCGCAGTCAAACTTTCTTATGCAGTATCTGCATTGAATGTTGCAGGCAGGCGCAACCGGAAGGTGGATCCTCCCGAATTTATCGTGTGCCTGCTCTGAAAAGCAGGGATGAGTATTTATGATATAGCTCTTGTCGCTGGGACTATGAATTGTTTTCATCTTAAACCTCTACATGCACATGACATTTTTTTGTGCATATCCTTGAGCATGCCTCGCAGCCGATGCAGTTTTCAGGTTTTGAGATAGACATAACCTTGTTGCCCATGTCATCCCCGTACTCGTCTTCACCTTCAAAGGGCTTCTCGATCAGTTCAAGCACATCCCGGCTGCAGACTTTATAACAGCGTCCGCAGCCGATGCATTTGTCCACATGAATTGATTCGATGAATTTCGGCGTCCATTCCTGCCCGCCTCTTGTATATCCGATAATTGACATAACCTCTCCTTTATGAGATCGCCTCGCCGTCCATCTCTCCTGTCCTTACTCTCACAGCTCCTTCAACAGGCGAAACAAATATCTTTCCGTCTCCTCGTTTGCCTGACTGGTTGACTTTTATTATTGACTTCACAAGCTTGCTCACAACATCATCAGGAACGATCAGAGTGAGCATTCTCTTAGGCACATAGAGCGCGGCCTTCGGCAATGTATGCTCAAGGGCATAAGTGGACGGTGTGGATTTCAATTTAACTGTCGTGCAGAAGCTCTCAGGCATTTCAGAATCCATCTCCGCGCACATTGCGCCTTTTTGTTTCCCTCTCCCGTCTACGCTCTGAATTGTCATTGCGGGATAGCCCAGTTCATCAAGCGCCTTTTTGGTCTCAGGGAGCTTGTCCCTTCTGATGATTGCGGTAATCTCCTTCATCCTGTTAGACCTCCTTTTTTGTTATCTTTATTAAATACATCGTGATAAGGTCTAACGGGATTCATAGCACAGCCTCCCCGGTTCTGACGGTGTAAACAGCATCAACCGGGCTGACGAATATCTTCCCGTCACCTATGAAGCCGGTCTTTGCCTTGCCCTCTATTATCCCGATAACTTTTCCAACATCTTCAGTGTCAACAACTGTCATGATGAGAGTTTTGGGAAGCTCATCATAATGCACCGGCCCCACCTGAAGCCCTTTTTGTTTTCCTCTTCCGAATACCGGCATCTTTGTGAGCGACGGGAATCCGGCTCCCTCTAATGCCAAAACTACCTCCTGCTCTTTTTCCGGCCTTATAAACGCCCTGATCATCTTCATCTGTAAATCCTCCTTTTTTTAAAGTGTCAGTATCGGTAAATAGTGTCAGGTGAATTTTCATACTGACACTAATCACGGACACTATTCACTAATTTCCTCAGCCACGGCGGCGGAGACGCTTTTACTGTTTCATAAAGTTTCTGCATTGACTCCTCAATGGATACCGGTTCTTTTACCTTTATCGGCATGATGCCCTTTTTCACAAGCCTCGCTGCCGAAGGCCCGCCGATTTCCGTGAGGTATATAATTTTGCAATCCTCAAGCTTATCTACTTTCATTTGAACCCTGTCATCGTGAACCTGTCCCATCCCTTTTGTCTCTTCTATCGCCGCATCCCTACCTTCAGCGAACCTTCTCGTCTCAAGGAATTCATAACCATCCTTCATTAATTCGTATATGACAAACATCCCGGCCCTGCCAAAATGTTCATCCACATTTATTTCGTCTGTTGTTGCAAATGCGATTTTCATATGCTCTCCTTAAAAAATGCCCTTCTCTTCGCAATACCTTGCTGTTTCATTGACGGCCTTTGATAAAAACATGGCCAAACGTTTCATTCCTTCTTTTAATTTTTTCATCTCTCACTCCGCTATGAGCAGATTAGCCGCGTCATTTATAATCGCAAGAGTTCCTCTGTATCCAATGGTAATCCTTGAACTGTTACCTATAACTTTATAAACAGGGAATCCCGTCTGATACAATGGAACACCCAGCCTCTTTACCGTATCTTCAGCGTGTGAGTTTGAAATTAACAGGTCATAATCACCATCTATCGAAAACAGGTCAGAGACAACCACCTCTTTCGCAATAATATTTTCTAAACTCTCCGTATTCTGAGGAATGGCCGCAAGCGTTACCTCCGCGCCCATCTCACTGATCCATCTTGAAGTCTGAACAGCCATATCAGGCTCAAGCGCGATGCAAACCTTTTTGCTTCCAAAATAAAAATGCGCGTCCCTCATCCCGTCGATCAGTATTCTCCTCTGCCTTTCGTATCTAACAGGAACCGGATTGCCGCTCAAAAAAGAAAG
>JBFLVX010000127.1:0-6372 GCA_040758255.1 Nitrospirota bacterium | reverse complement strand
TTCCTGAATATCAAGATTATTGTCTGCATGCGCACCGCCGTTTAGTATATTCATCATGGGCACAGGCAGTTCCCGTGCGCCGACTCCGCCGATATAATTATAAAGAGACATGTTCGCTTCCATGGAAGAAGCCTTGGCAACCGCAAGCGATACGCCAAGAATAGCGTTGGCGCCGAGCTTCTTCTTGCTCTTGGTGCCGTCAAGTTCTATCATCAGGTTGTCAATATATGCCTGGTCGCTGCCTTCAAGCCCTATGAGACGCGGCGCTATTATTTCAGTTATATTTTTTACAGCCCTCCTGACGCCTTTACCCTTGTAACGCTTCTCATTGTCCCGAAGTTCCAGCGCCTCTTTCTGTCCTGTTGAGGCGCCTGAAGGCACGGCAGCCCTTCCAAAGGCGCCGCTCTCAAGAAGGATATCAACTTCAACTGTAGGGTTGCCCCTGCTGTCAAGAATTTCACGAGCTGCTATATTTGCTATCTCACCCATTTAATCCTCCATATATTAATTGCTTGTACGTTACTGTAAACGTCATTGATCCGAAAATAGTAGTTAACGCTGTCATTCCAGCAGATTGTAAGCCGGAATCCAGTTCCTTAAAAAAGACTCTGGATTCCCGCTCAACAGACCGCGGGAATGACGTCTTACTAATGAAGTGATTAGTAAATCTTTGCACTTTCATTTCTCCGCCTGAATCGAAGGCTCTGCTGTAAAGAGAAGCTGCTTTTCTTTGAATGCAGCAGCAATAAACGCACTGAATACAGGATGCGGTTCAAGAGGCCTTGACTTGAATTCAGGATGGAACTGGCATCCGAAAAACCACGGATGATCCTTTATCTCAACTATCTCAACCAATGCCTTATCAGGACTCTCCCCGCTGATCACCAGGCCGCTCTTCTTAAGCGTCTCTCTGTATTTATTATTAAATTCATATCTGTGCCTGTGCCTCTCGGAGAGCTCTTTTTTGCCGTAAGTCTTGTAAGCGAGCGAGTCCTCAGTCAATACGCACGGATACGCGCCAAGCCTCATGGTCCCGCCCTTGTCTGAAGTGAGGTCTCTCTTCTGCACTGTATCGGTCCTGAAATCATACCATTCCTCTATAAGATAGATGACCGGATAAGGGGTGCTTTTATTGAACTCCGTGCTGTTTGCAGCATCCATGCCGCATACATTGCGGGCGAATTCAATAACAGCGCACTGCATTCCAAGACATATGCCGAGGAAAGGTATCTTCTTCTCACGCGCAAACCTGACCGCCTCTATCTTGCCTTCGATCCCCCTGTGTCCAAAACCTCCGGGGATGAGGATGCCATCAACATCAGCAAGATACTTGTCTACCCCATATTTTTCTATCTCCTCAGCCTCAGTCCAGAGTATATTCACCCTTACATTATTGGCAATTCCGCCGTGAATCAACGCCTCGGTAAGACTCTTATATGCGTCTTTAAGCCCGACATATTTGCCCACGATCGCAATGGTAACCTGATCTTCAGGTTCTTTGATATGTCTGACTACATTAACCCATGTTAAAAGATCAGGCCTTTCATTGTTGAGTGAAAGTTTTCTTATTAACAGAGTGTCAAGCCCTTCCTCATAAAGAACAAGCGGAACCTCATATATCGAATCTACATCCTTTGCCGCTATAACAGCATCCATATCAAGGTTGCAGTGAAGGGCTATCTTCTTCTTGAAATCCTCTGAAAGGGGCCTGTCTGTGCGGCAGAAGAGTATATCAGGCTGTATTCCAATTGCCCGCAATTCTTTTACGCTATGCTGGGTTGGTTTTGATTTCAGCTCACCGGCTGTGCTGATATAAGGAACGAGCGTAAGATGCACATAAATGACATTATTTCTGCCGACATCATACCTGAACTGCCTTATCGCTTCAAGAAAAGGCAAGCTCTCAATATCACCGATAGTGCCTCCTATCTCCACAATAACAACATCATAATTGTCCTCAACGGATTTTATATAACTTTTGATTTCATCGGTGATATGCGGGACCACCTGCACCGTATCGCCTAAGTAATCCCCTTTCCTCTCTTTAAGAATTACGCTGTAATATATCTTGCCTGTCGTGCAGTTGTTCGCCTTTGACATACGTGTTGACGTAAATCTTTCATAATGGCCAAGGTCGAGGTCGGACTCAGCCCCATCATCGGTTACAAAGACCTCTCCGTGCTGAAACGGGCTTAATGTGCCGGGGTCAACATTAATATAAGGGTCTAACTTCTGCATCGTTACCTTAAGCCCCATAGCCTCCAGAAGCGCCGCCATTGCAGACGCGGCAATCCCTTTGCCAAGAGAAGAGACAACGCCGCCTGTAACAAAAATATATTTAGCCATTTCTAATTAAATACTCCTCAGCATTCCTGAGGTCTTCAACTGTATCAATCCCGAAAGTGTCGTAATCAGTCTCTTTCACCTTAATTTTTATCCCTGAAGCAAGCGCCCTTAGTTGCTCCAGCTTCTCAAGTTTTTCAAGTTCATTTTCTTCCATTAATGAAAGATTCATCAGGGTATCTTTCCGGTAACCGTATATTCCAATATGTTTGTAAACTTCTATTTTATTTGCCGTAAACATTGCGTCGTTTCTTTTTAATTCTTCGTCTCTCATCCGGCATCCGGCATCTTGCATCTTTGAAAACTCATCCCTGTGCCACGGTATTGGAGCCCTCGAAAAATACATCGCAAAGCCCTCATTGTCCATAACAACTTTTACCACATCCGGCGAGAATATCTCTTTGCTATCTGTAATTCTTTTTGCAAGAGTACCCATTAAAGCCCTCTCATCACAGGCGAGCATATTGACCAGATCATCAACCATTTCAGGCTTTATGAAAGGCTCGTCTCCCTGAATGTTGATTACAATATCGCACTCAATTCCTTTTGCCGCTTCAGCCACCCTGTCTGTGCCGGTGCTATGTCTTTCGGATGTCATGACCGCTTTGCCGCCAAAGTCTGACACGATATTATATATCCTTTCGTCATCTGTGGCAACTAAAACGGTATCTACAAGGCGGGCATTTTTTACTTTTTCAAAGACATGCTGAATGACAGGCTTATTTCTGAGGAGTGCAAGGGGTTTCCCGGGAAAGCGGGTTGAGTTATATCGTGCCGGGATTATAGCAACAGCCCTTTGCATATATTACTCTACAACAGGCCGGCTTTTACTTCAAGAAGAAAAATCTGATATTATAAGTGCGGTTCTGAGTTACAAATCCAAAATGCAAAGGTTACACTATGGCAAAGGCAATAGCGCTTTTTTCCGGAGGTCTTGATAGCACACTCGCGGTTCTCGCTCTTTTAAAGCAGGGGGTTGAGGTTACCGCAATAACATTTTTGAACAACTTCGGATGCAACATCGGGGATAAGTCTTCATGTTCAAAAGACCCGTTCTCCGCTTCAATAAAATTCGGCTTTCAGGTAAAACTCGCGCATTTATCCGACAGTTTTATTGAGATAGTTAAAAACCCCAAATTTGGTCATGGCAGAAACATGAACCCCTGCATAGACTGCAGGATTCTCATGCTGAAAGAGGCGAAAGAGATGATGCGTCTATCAGGCGCTGATTTCCTGATAACAGGCGAAGTACTTGGACAGCGTCCTATGAGTCAGAGAAGAGACACATTCCCTGTAATAGACAGAGAAGCAGACGTTGCCGGATATGTCCTCAGGCCCCTCAGCGCCAAACACATGAAACCCACTATCCCTGAAGAAAAAGGCATTGTGAACCGGGAACTGCTTTATGACTTTACCGGACGTTCAAGAAAGCCGCAGATGGCGCTTGCAAAAGAATTAGGGCTTACTGAATATGCGGCGCCTGCGGGCGGATGCCTTCTCACCGACCCGATTTATTCATACAGGCTTAAGGAACTGCTGAAACATTGCGATAACCCTGACTACACTGACATAAACTTCTTAAGGCTGGGCAGACACTTCAGACTCGCTGACGGATGCAAAGTCATCGTAGGCAGAAACAGCGAGGAAAATCAGGAGATGCTCTCAATAGCCGGAGCAGAAGACTGGAAAATGAAGATCATAGGTTATGGAAGCCCCATAACTGTTATCAGAGGCATCCCTGATAATGAAGTGCTCAATTTCGCCGCATCATTATGCGCGAGATATTCCGATGGAAAGCACATGCCTGAGATTGATGTAACGGTTTTTAGAAATGACGAGCACTTCCTCTTAAAAGCAAAACCCGCGGAGAATAAAACCATCGAGCACTACAGGATCGAGAAGAAAACGGCTGATATATATCATGTTTCAGAACTGTTGAAAAGCTAAGTCTCTACGGGACAATCTGCATCGCCGAACAGTTCAGGAATTAAGCCTGCTTGACGTTATTGAAGGTGGACTCTGCTCAGCACTTTTTGGCGTATTTTATAGAAACGTCATAAACAATATCTGAATGGTCAGAGGATTCACAACTTAGATCTCCTTTAGCCGTCTCTTTGCGGTTTCTGACCATTGTGGTTATAACCTGATTCAGATCGAACCCACCGTCAATACAGTCCCGGTTCAAACATGCCACTCTGAAAAAAGCAGAGCTGCCGGGAGAAAAATTAACGGTTCTTGCTAACGATTTTATGCCCTTCTGATTGTACATCATGTTAACCACAATGCTTGCAACTTCAGGAAAATGCGCAGATACAAAACCTGCGTCAGTTCTCTGCTGGATCATTTCTCTTCTTGCGGTATTCTTTTTGTTATTCATCTTCCTCCAAAATGAAAAGACTCCCACATAATGCAGGAGTCTTTTCCATTTAACCTACAGTTTTACGACATTGATTGCCTTGGGACCTTTTGGGCCTTTTTCAGTATCAAAGCTGACCTTGTCACCTTCGGCAAGACTCTTAAAGCCATTGCCCTGAATTGATGTGTGGTGAACAAAAGCTTCACTTCCGTCTTCGCACGCAATAAAGCCGAAACCTTTAGAGTCGTTAAACCATTTTACTGTTCCTTCTGCCATTTTCCTTTACCTCCTTTTCTATAAACTAAATCTCAGAAGGTCTCAAGAAAAAAGGCCACAAAGTCAAAAGTCTTCGTGGCCTTGCAAACGCAAAAACTTCTAAAATCTGGTTAATCATAGCACATACTTCAATAGTTCGTCAATGAACGCATCACAGTCTTTAAATCCTGACAGGCACTCCTTTGGATCTGAGATACTCTTTGGACTCTTTAATGGAATACTCCCTGTAATGGAAGATTGAGGCGGCAAGCGCGGCATCGGCTTTGCCCTCAACAAGCCCTTCTCTCAAATGTTCAAGCGTCCCTACCCCTCCGGAAGCAACTACAGGGATTGAAACGGTTTCGGAGATTCTTCTTGTCAGGTCAATGTCATATCCATCCTTTGTCCCATCCTTGTCCATACTCGTCAGGAGTATTTCACCTGCGCCTAATTCTTCCATCTTCTTTGCCCATTTTACCGCATCTATGGCGATCATCTTTCTGCCGCCATGAGTTGAGATGGCCCAGACCGGTTCCTCTCCAGAGGAACTCTTGAGGCAGACATCATTTAAAGAAGCATCATCAAACCATGGCATTATTTCAAACTCGTTAATCCTGCCAATATCCTTAACTCTCTTTGCATCCACTGCAACAACTATACACTGGCTTCCGAACCTCTCGGAAGCTCTTTTTATGAATAAAGGGTCATGAACTGCTGTGGTGTTAATAGAGACCTTGTCGCATCCTGCGTTAAGAAGCGCTCTGATATCATCCAGCGTCTTTATTCCTCCGCCCACAGTCAACGGCATAAAGACATCATTGGCTGTCCTCGCAACAACATCAAGAATGATCTTTCTCTTCTCATGTGACGCGGTTATGTCAAGGAATACTATCTCATCAGCACCCTGTTCATCATAGAACCTGGCATTCTCAACGGGGTCTCCTGCATCCGTAAGGTTCTGAAAGTTTACTCCTTTGACAACCCTGCCGTCCTTTACGTCAAGACAGGGGATAATTCTCTTTGCAAGCATCTATATTGCTCCCTTTGCAGTTTTTATCGCTTCAGTAATATCCAGCGAACCGGAATAGAGCGCCTTACCGGTTATAACTCCCCAGAGGTTCTCTATCTTCATTAAATTCTTTATGTCATCAAGCTTCGACACTCCTCCTGAGGCAATGACAGGGATTTTAAGCGCATCTGTCATTTGCGCCATGGCATCAATATTAGGGCCGGTCAGCATGCCGTCTCTTGATATATCAGTATAAATAATGCCTGCTGTGCCGGCTTTTTCCATCTCAAGCGCAAATTCAACAGCGCCTAACTCCGTGACCTCTTCCCATCCCTTTATAGCAACCTTGCCGTCTTTGGCATCAATGCCTGCAAGCACCCTGCCCGGAAAAATATCGCATGCAATTTTA
>JBFLVX010000126.1:0-6407 GCA_040758255.1 Nitrospirota bacterium | reverse complement strand
CGATCTATACGGCCGTCCTGACCCAGCAGGCTCTAAGTCCCCTGACCCACTATGCATATTTGGGGCTTTATATTCTTGGTTATATCTTCGACTACTCTCTTATGGTTGCCGTTGCAGTCATCGCCCTGAGCAGCCGCAAGCTTACTGAGCGTGCAGGGGCCTGGCTGAAACTCCTTAGCGGAGGTGTCATGCTGGCGCTTGGGATAATAATGATCCTTCGGCCTGAGTGGCTGAGGTAAGTAAAAGCGTGCTTATCAGTAATTAATCTCTTCAAGAAATAGCCCGTTAGCAGGCGCTGCCGGTCCTGAGAAAGTCCTGTCTTTGAAACTGAGAACTTCTTTCATGCGAGATGCAGAATGCCTGCCTCTTCCTATTTCCACCAGCATTCCGACAATATTTCTCACCATATGCCTGAGAAATGCGTCTGCCTGTACGCTTATCTTTATCAAAGGAACGTTGAAATTAAAACTCATAAAATCAATTGAGGAAAGCTCCGATACTTCTATTTTTAGTATTGTCCTTACAGGATTTTTAGAGCCGCACCCCGAGGCGCGGAAAGAGGAAAAATCATGCGTACCCGCCAAATATCCGGCAGCCACTCCCATCAAATCGGCATGCAATCTATAATTCACCTGCCATGAATATCTTCTCAGAAAGACGGAATAATCACCCGTACGAGAAATAAGATAGGAGTATATTTTGTTTTTTGCGCTGTAGCGAGGGTGAAAATCTGCTGAAGATTCTTCGGCATTGATGACCCTTATATCCTGTGGAATATTGGCATTGATGGCTCGGAGGAAAACCTGCGGAGTTAAGTTTGATACGGTTTTAAATACAGCAACCTGTGCAAAGGCATGAACGCCTGCATCTGTTCTTGATGCGCCTGTGATCCGTATCCGCTCGCCTGTGACCTTAAAAACAGCGTCTTCAAGAAGACCCTGTATAGTGACTTGGTTATCCTGAACCTGCCAGCCTGAGTAGTCAGTACCATCGTATTGAAGGGAAAGCTTGATCTGTCTCATGCCGCGGCTTCTTACTTCTTAGCGCCTGTTTCTTGTTTTGCGCTGTCAATCATAGTTATAAGCGCATCAGCCTTTGCATAACCAGGGATAATCTCCCCGTTCTTCAGTATCAGCGTGGGAGTTCCGGTGATGCCAAGCTTTGAGGCAAGTTCAATATTTTTGTCAATCTGTTTTGTCTCGCATGAAGGAGACGGTACATCTTTGCCGGAGAATGCGTCATCAAGCAATTTAAATGATTTTGAGCATGTTATAGCCTTGGACTTGTCATAGGATTTGGGATGAAGCTCAACAAGAGGAAAGAGTTTAATATAAAATGCGATATCATCCCTCTTTGAAATAACCTCCTTCATCTCTGGATGAAGCTTCCTGCAAAAAGGACAATCGGGGTCGTCAAAAACAATCACCTTGTTGACAGCCGAAGGCTTTCCAATAATTATGGCGTCATCCAATGGGATATTTGAGACATCTATTTTTTCTTTTGGAGCTGTTTCAGGTGCGGGTGAATTTGAAACAACTTTCTTGCTCTCAATATCAATAATGTTACCCGTAAAAAAATGTTTCCTGGAGTAATGAAGATATATGGGTAACTTCTTGCCTTTAACTTCTACTTGAACCTCCCACATACCCCTGATGGGCCCCTCTCCAACTGAAACGACCTTGAACTGCTCGAAGTTTTTAAATATATTGGCCGTCTCCTCAAGGGTGATCTTGTGGCACTGGTTGCAATCAGTACTGCACCCCTCGCCCATCTTATCAAAGGCGTATGCAATGGGATTCAGGCTTAGCATGATAACAAAAGATAAAATAATTGCTTTAAATTGTGTAATAGCTGTTTTCATAGTGCAATTATATTAGCATATATCATTGTAAATGGTATAATATGAAAACTTTTAAGCAATTCCGGAGGCTTGATGCTTTCCAAGATACTCAGCGCATCGTTAATAGGGATTGACGCACATACTGTCGAAGTCGAGGTTGATATAACTTCAAGAGGACTGCCGCATTTTTCAACTGTAGGGCTTCCCGACGCAGCGGTAAAAGAGAGCAAAGACAGGGTGAGGGCTGCGCTTAAGAACACCGGCTTCAACTTTCCCTTAAAGCAGATAACTATAAATCTTGCGCCTGCCGATATAAAGAAAGAAGGCTCTGCCTTTGACCTTCCTATTGCCATAGGCATTGTTGCTGCTGAAGGTGTAATTGAACATCAGGCGATTGAAGGCTATATGATATCGGGCGAACTCTCTTTAGACGGCAAGGTCAAACCTATAAGAGGCGCTCTCTCAATGGCAATAAAAGCAAGGAATGATAACCTCCGTGGGATTATACTTCCCAAAGAGAACGCAAAAGAGGCCGCGGTTGTCAAAGGCATCAATGTATATGCATTTGAGAGTCTGCCTTCGATAATCGAGTTTTTCAGAAGCTCAAACAGCGTTAAGCCTACAGAGGTTGACATATCTTCCGTCATGAAGGAGAATTCTTTTTACCATGATGACTTCTCCGATGTAAAGGGGCAGGAGCATATCAAGCGCTCTCTCGAAGTAGCCGCAGCAGGAGGTCATAACATTTTAATGATAGGGCCGCCAGGCTCAGGCAAGACAATGCTTGCCAAAAGAATACCGACGATACTGCCTGATATGACTTTTGAAGAAGCCCTTCAGACAACAAAGATCCACAGCATAGCGGGGATACTGAAGCACGGGCAGTCATTAATCGCAAGAAGGCCCTTCCGCTCTCCTCATCATACCTTGTCTGACGTTGCAATGGTAGGCGGCGGACAGATCCCTAAGCCAGGAGAAGTTAGTCTTGCCAATAACGGCGTCTTATTTCTTGATGAACTCCCTGAGTTCAAGAGGAATGTGCTTGAGGTATTAAGACAGCCGATAGAAGACGGCTCTGTAACAATATCAAGGGCCATAAGCTCCATTACATATCCGGCATCAATAATGCTCGTATGCGCGATGAACCCCTGTCCCTGCGGCTATCTCGGAGACCCCAAGCATCAATGCACATGCTCTCCTTCACAGATACATCGTTACAAACAGAAGGTCTCAGGCCCGCTTCTTGATAGGATAGACATTCACGTTGAAGTCCCGGCAGTGCCGTATAAAGAGCTTTCAAATGATTTCTGCGGAGAGCATTCTATAAACATACGCAGCAGAGTACAGGACGCAAAAGCTACACAGATCAAAAGATTCAGTCATGACAACTCAAAATCCGGCAGCGATAAAATTTACTCCAATGCAAAGATGCGTTCAAAACAGCTTAAGAAGCACTGCGTGCTTAAACCTGAGGCCCAGAACATTCTTGAGACCGCCATGCATAAACTCGGCCTCTCCGCAAGGGCGTATACGAGGATACTAAAGGTGAGCAGGACAATCGCTGACCTTGCAGCCTCAGAGCATATAAATGCAGAACATGTCTCAGAGGCAATCCAGTACAGGTCTTTAGACAGATCAATGGCGTAACTATTGAATACTGCATAATAAATGTCATATGCGGCATCATTGACCCGCAAATAGTAGTTAAGGTTGTCATTCCGGCTTGTCCGGAATCTGTCTTTAAAACGATTCCCGATCCCGAAGCTTCGGGAGGAATGACAGACTATTTTTCAGCAGATAGAGTAAGAAAATTTATGGATACTTATAGCGAAAGAACAGATTTCGATAATTCGCAGAAAGCGCCTGTAAAGGCAGGATGGACATGTCTCATCATAGCTTGGGCGCTCTTTTTAGCACCGATACCCGGCCTCGGCATGATAGGATGGGCGCTCAACTTTGCCGCCTTTATCATCTCCATAATTGTGATGGTAAAAGGCCGCGTCGGCGCGGGCGTCGCTCAGATGGTCTGCTCTCTTACTGTCTCGCCGGTTGTATATTTTATAGGTCTTGGGATATTGGGGCATTTCCTGTGGCCCCGGCCGAGGATGCACAGCTTTACGCTTTAAGGATTTCTTAGAGTTCCTTCCGTATAAAACGTCTGTCCATCACCGGTAGACCTCGTCATGCGTCCCGATATCAAGCAGATAAATCTCCTCCTCCATGATCACAATGGTCAGCGTTATTCTGTATTCATGGGTTATGCTTATTGCCTGCACATCCTTGAACTTTCCTCTCAGATGATGATATTTCAGGTGTGACTGGAAGGGATCTTTCTCAATATCCAGAAGTATATCCACAACCTTCTTCTTCAATTCGGGATGATGCTTCGCAAACTTTTTGGCTTCGCGGGAAAAACGAGAAGTCCAGACAAGGGGATACATCCTCAGTCTTCCAACTCCAGTTCGCGAATAAGGTCTTTTGCAGTCCCGCGCTTTACCCGGCCTGCCTTCACGTCTTCAAGAGAACTGCGAAGGCGGGCAGCATAAGCCGCGTCCTCAGCATCAATCAGCTCGTGGTATCTCGCCTCTGAAAGTACAACATACTGCGGCTGGTTATTCTTGATGATATGCACCGGCCCCTCCTTAAGCGCGTCGTCCACTGCGGATATCCCCTTTCTCTTAATCTCCTGCGCCGCTATAGTATTCATATCAACACTCCTTTCCGTACTTAATCAAGTACCTACATTTTACACTTTAGAGCGCCGTAGCGCAAGTCCATATTTGAAGTATGAAGCATTTGCAGCCCTAAAAGATCCAACCGAATTCATGAAAGCTTCCAATGGGGGATACTTTATAGAATGGGATTGCGGCGCTGATTTGTCAGCCGACACAATTGAGGCCAAATAACAAGTGGTTGATAAGGCAACTCCTGCGAGTGCTGCATAGCGAAGCTTTTCCGGCTTATCAAGAATATCCTGTTATGTGAATAATTGGGGACAGCGCCGATTTCCCATAACTCATATCAGGATAGAAAAACCTCTCCCGCAACACTTGTCACTTTTCGCCCTGCATCTTGCGCCAGATCTCATCGGCCTTCTTGATATGTCCGGGAATGTCCCTGCTCCATTTCTCATAGGCAGCAGGGCTGCAGTTCAGATAAAGCTTGCCGTCAACGATCTTCCAGGCTTCCGGGTCTGTGACCGCCTTCCGCGCCTCGGTCATCGCCCAAGCGCACCAGCCGTCGTACTGTGGGGCGTATTTTCCCGGACTTGCAGCAAAAAGATCCCGGTTCTCCCCGGACTGGAAGAACCACGTCATGCCGTGCCATGGGAAGGTAAAGTCCTCAGTGCCTTTAATCGCTTTGCCCGCTGTAAAATATGCAACAGTATCATAGCCTTTTATGGCCACAGGCTCTTCCGGCGGAGCACCATACGCCATCCCGATCATTCCAGCCAGTAGCGACATAAATGTGATGCTCATAAGGATCATCTTTGTTGCTCTCTGTAATTTCATGGGCTCCCCCACTTGTATTAATTATATCATACGTAAAAGTTGTTACAGATCACATTATTCGTCCCACCTGAAGTTCTCAGTAATATCAGCTATCTCGCAAACTTCTCTATTTAATTTTGCGGCACCCACATTGTCTTATAAAACTCTTTCTGATACCATACATCTATTCTCTAATTGAAACTAACACACCCCTTAATCCCCTCTTGATAGAGGGGAAACAGAGTTTTCCCGTTTGGAGGAGCATAAAATGTTGAACTTTAGTTTAGAAAAACTTAACCATCATGCAGCAGAGAAGATAAAGCCCTTTTTTCAGGATATACTGGGCCAATATCATGAAAACATCCATTCAATCTATGTAACCGGCACGGCCATTACAGATGACTTTGACATTAAGAGGTCTGATGTCAATTCGATCTTTGTCCTGAAGGACATGGACCTTAAATTTCTGAAGCTGATAGCTCCGTTGGGTAAGAAATACAGCAAAAATAAAGTGGCTGCGCCGCTTATCATGACGCCGGAGTATATACGGACATCCCTTGATGTCTTTCCGATTGAATTTCTGAACTTCAAACTCATCCACGCAGTTGTATTCGGAGATGACATTCTTAAAGACATAGAGATCGGAAGAAAAAACCTGAGGCTCCAGTGCGAAAGAGAGCTGAAGACAAAGCTTATCCTTTTGAGGCAGGGATACATCTCATCTCTTGGCGACAAGAAGCTCCTGACCGATAATATTGTAAATTCAATAACCGGCTATATACCCCTGTTCCGGGGAATCATTATGCTGCTCGGTAAAGAACCGCCTGTCATTCAAGGCGGGGCAATAAAGGCTCTCACAGAAGCAGCAGGCATAAATACCGATGTCTTTGCAAAGGTGCTTCAGGAAAAACATGAAAGGATAAAGCTCTCCATGGAAGATCTCGATACAATTTTTGAAGATTACTATACAGCTACAGAGCAATTAGGAAGAATGATAAATGAGATCAAGGAATAGCCTAATCATTTTAATTCTTCTGTCCTGCCTGTGCGCGTCCGCGTTATATGCATCCGCTGAG
>JBFLVX010000125.1:0-6415 GCA_040758255.1 Nitrospirota bacterium | reverse complement strand
AAGGTCGAGGCACTAAAAAGTATTGTGCCGAGACTCGACCCTGAAAGGTGCCGGCACTGTACCTTGCGGATATTCAATGAATGTGCACAGATGCCGGGGGCCTGAATCCCAATTCATGAAGAACCTGGGCAGACGGTGATCCGCGGAGACGGCCCCTGTAGAGACTTGCCTTCAGCCTGTTCTTCTGATAGCATTCATCGTAAGGGACACATGTCCCCGATAACCGGCAGCACCAAAGGAGGCACACAGTGGGAGACAAAGGCGGCAAAAAGGACAAAGACAAGGGCCGGAAACAGAAAGCGGTCCAACAGGCAAGAGATGCAAGAGAGAAGAAGGACAAACAACCGAAAAGCGCAGGAAAATAGGGGGCAGGATTTAAGCATTCGGTTGAGGACAATTTTCATTCATTCCTGAACATCGCCCGCTGATATGAGAAACTTTATGACATGGTAGAAGATAATGCCAGTAATGAGGAGAAACGTCTTCAGAAGGCCCTTGAATTCAGTGATGCCATTATAGCGACGGTCCGGGAGCCTTTGCTGGTGCTTGATAAAGAGCTGAGAATAATTACTGCCAACCGGTCTTTCTACCGGATCTTTAAGGTAAAGCCGGAGGAGACCGAAAAGCGATTGATCTATGATCTGGGGGACCGCCAGTGGGACATACCTGCGTTGAGGGACCTGTTTGAGAATATCCTGCCCCAAAACCATGCCTTTGAGGATTTTGAGGTGGAACACGATTTTAAATACATAGGGCGGAAAACAATGCTGCTGAATGCCCGGAAGATATCCGGAGAAATGAATAATGTAGAGATGATCCTGCTTGCTATTGAGGATATTACCGAGCGAAAGAAGGCGGAAGAACAATTGAAACATTTTGCTTCCATGGATGGGTTGACCGGGATTGCCAATCGCCGTCATTTTGATAATACCCTTGATCTGGAATGGCGCCGTGCCATGCGAAGTGCAAAACCCTTATCTCTCATTATTATTGATGTTGATTATTTCAAGAATTACAATGACGCATATGGACACCCGGCCGGTGATTCCTGCCTGCAAAAGATAGCGCACACAATAAGCGATTCACTGAGGAGGGCCGGTAATTTTGCGGCCCGTTACGGAGGTGAAGAATTTGTACTCATCCTTCCTGATACTGACGCAGAGGGGGCATACTTATTTGCGGAGTCTCTGAGAGAGAAGGTTGAAAATCTGGACATTGAGCATAAAAATTCTATAGTCGGCAGGAATGTAACAGTAAGTATGGGTGTCTCCACTATGATACCGAACAAGGAGTATACACAGAACGACCTCATATCAATGGCTGATAAGGCCCTCTATAAGGCGAAGCAGGGGGGACGGAATCGTGTGGTAGTCGGCAGTTCGGATTGAGCGGGATAAATAATATTCCGGGGATTACGGCGTCAGTTTACCTAAAAGCAGCATTGGATAATCAAAATTACAATCAGCGGAAGATATCATAATGTTATGATAGCCTCTCCCATGCCGAAATAACGATTCAATACGCCATCCAAACCTCTCTCTTTACGAAAACAATCAAGCACTCTGGAGCATAATTGACTTTATTGATAAATGAGAAATAAAAACAGATTCCGGGATGAAGATAAAATAAATACTGCCTTCCTGTCCCTCCGGGACATCTTCGACTGCTGCGGGGAGTGGTGAAGCGGGGGACAGGATAGCTATTCCCTGATCCGGTCCTGCCAGGAAGCAGAAACTTCTGCCTGCAAATCTTCAACCGATTGATTTCAAATCGGGTATCGATAACTAACCTTAATGATGATTTCAGAGATTCTATTTTCCCTCAAGATTTCAAATGAAAAGTGATAATTCAAACAAGGGGACTGAGAATTTGTGTGTGCACTCATCCAGCATGAAGTGAGTGTTCGGGTATAGTATTTTCTTCTATCAATCGTTAAATTGATTTACAGAATGACGGTCAATGATAATTGCCGGATATTGTAATTTTCAGCCATGATCCCGTTTATTACTAATACCTGCAAATCAATAATCTTTGGTAATTGGAGAATTGATTATTACAGGTTGAAAGTGTGATTTTTAATTTATGAAAGCGCATGATTCGCTTTTTAAGAAAAAATATTTTAAACCCATAATTCATATCCTGATAGGAGCAAGACCCCGCGGATTTGAAAGCATAATCTTTACGTTTCCTGGAGAATGGAATCCGGGCACCACCCATAAACTATACGGCAGATAACTCGATAATTTCATATGTCAAAGCTCAAAAGCCAGATGAAGGTCAAGGGCAGTATACTAAGCATAAAAAAAATGCATCTCGTTCCAGTGAGATTCATCTTTTTATTATGTAGCTATTAGTTAAATATCAGCAGTATACTCTTTTCCTTCTCCTGTAACCATTAAATCCCAATGCAGCAGCGCCTACAACAAAAAGTGCGGAGCTGACCGGCTCAGGAGCTACAGCGACTTCAACAGACATACCGTAGTTCAGGTCCGTTCCCCCCATGGCTACAGCGTTTCCTTGCATATTCGCAGATACTCATAATAATGTCCCATCCCGCTCCCCGTGCAGTTGAAGCTAAAACAGGGCCCGTGCTATTTTGATTTAAGTCTGTCGGAAGTCTCCAGCCTTTATGCCTTCCTTCTTATAAACCTTCTCCCTGCCAAAAGTGTTCCACCCGTGATAAATAGAATAGAGCTGATTGGCTCAGGCGCGACAGCGGCGGAAACATCGCCGGTACGCACGGCAATGGCGTTGCCGTAGCCGCCCCAGTAGACACCCTGACTGCCGTCGTACGCGTTGAAGTACCTGCCTTGTGTCGGAGCTAAAAAGTAGTAGGAAAACACCAAATTCTTAAAGTCACCTTTATTTCTGCCATATGGCGAATTGCCGAGTTCTGTATAAAAGAGGTGCCCCATCTCGCTTCCGGTGCAGTTATAGCCGGAGCAAGGGCCTGTGCCATCCTGGTTCATAGCAGAAGGCAGCCTCCAGTCGTCATAAATAGTCCCCCCGAAGTCTACTGATAATCCGGATGCCCAGTTATTCATTGCCGACCATGCAGTATACCCCCCCGCCGTAAAATCATACCATGTGATATCACGGTCATTGTCATAAATCAACTGGTTGCCGAGACTGTCCGTGCCACGCACCTCCAGCGCTGCCTGCGCGCTTAAAACAGAAATAAAAAACACTGCAAACAACACAACGATAAAACTTCCACTTCTCCACTTTTTCATGTTTTCGTTCTCCTTGAATAGTAATGGTATATTGACCGCAGGCGGCTCTATGTCTCTAAGGCATAACAGCTATTATGCCTTCCTTCTTATAAATCTTCTTCCTGCTAAAAGTGTTCCTCCTGTGACAAAAAGAATTGAGCTGATTGGCTCAGGCGCGACAGCCTCGAGAGGACGAACAGCAATGCCCAAAAAACTGTCGGCAGCCTTGTAACCGCCGCTCTGGGTCCCGGCGCTCATATCAAACGTCCACGCAAGTGTTGTATTGGCGGCATACTCTGTACCCGACCAATACCATCCTGACTGCAGGTTCATAAACGGCCCTGTTTCTGATAATCCCCAGCCTGATTGAGGGCAAGTATTGGAAGTGCTGCAATATCCCTTGTTTCCAAGCTCTGAATAATAGAGATGTCCGAACTCACTGCTTGTTATGT
The DNA here is from genome assembly GCA_040758255.1 of Nitrospirota bacterium. GTDB lineage: Bacteria > Nitrospirota > Thermodesulfovibrionia > UBA6902 > UBA6902 > JACRPZ01. The sequence goes on along the minus strand of JBFLVX010000125.1, from coordinate 2,751 downwards.
TATATCCTGCAGTAGTCGTTCCGTCTGTGCCCCAAATAGCCGTGCCATCTATTGTTGACGGCAAACGCCAATCATCATATGTATCACCAAACCAGGTTGTCACTGTCAATGAATTTGCCCAGTTCACCTGGTTTTGCCATGTATCCCCGGCCCTGGTATAATCGTACCACATAAGATTATGCTCAAAATCAACGATAATTCCGTTGCCGGCAAGGTCCTCATCAAAGAACATCAGATCTGCATGCGCACTCAAAGTAGAAAAAAATATAACAAGCAACACGAAGATAAAACTCCAACCTCTTAACTTCTTCATCTTTCCTTCCTCCTGATGATATTGAATTAAAACCGCAAGGCGGCTCTATGTCTCCAAGGCATAACATAGGTGTTTGCACCAAACGTAACAGACAATGCAACCGCCCAGTCCTTTTGCTGCTTCTGACGTGATTACTACCATTCTGCTGCTATAACTTTATAAGAAAGAATCCATTACTGCAGGGTACAAGCCTGGATCTGACCCTCAGTCCGCTTCTGCGTCCGCATTTTCCCTGGGAACAGATGCAACCCCTTTCCCGGACCCCGGTCTTTGAAGAATGGTCCACAGTTCTTCAATATTATGAAAGGGCAGATCCAGCCCTTCACGGATATCCTCTACTATGCCGACGAGCACATTGTTCTCGTCCCTGCGATAAACCCTTACAATAAAATCGTCCATCTATTAGTTCCTCTTCTTCCTGAAGCGCATGGACCACAGTGAGGACCCGAATCAGGATGTAATTGGTTATTTTTATAAATTATAATATTCAGACAAGAACAGATTATTGCCTATAGTTATACATCAAAGGGGATTACAGATAGATTACATATTCTCGTAACATCGTCTTTTCTGTCTAAATTCAAGAAATTCGAGTATTTCAGAAATTCTCAACTTCTATGATCCTAAAAACAGCAGTTGATTTACCACAGAGGCACAGAGACACAGAGTAACCAATTGAATTTTAAAAAGTTTTGTACGTTTAAGACGTCTGCTTCTGATCACCATCATGGTGAATAATACATTCTGGTTTTATTCTTTTTTTTCGACTCGGTGACTCTGTGTCTCTGTGGTTAACTGCTTTTTATAGGATGATGCGCTCTGATAATCAAGCTAATATGCGGCAGGCAGGCACAATAATACCGGGTATTCTGATATGCAAAGGTATGCCTGATAATCCCGGAAGTCATGAAACTAACCTGTCGCTCTTCCTTGTCGAAGTGAACGATATATTTCTTCTGTTTCAGGCGAAGGGGTAATTTGGAGTGATGACGCCAGGACCTCCCTGCAGCGTTCATATACGGCCAGTCCCTCGGCTGTTCGTCCCTGCCTTTGATAGCATTTCATAAGGCCCCGATAGAACTCCTCTGCAAGTTCATCCACCTCCAGGCCGCGGAGGTACAGGTCGACCGCTTTTTCAAATGAACTTTGCTTTTCCCAGCCCCTGGCCGATGTCCCAAGCATGTATAAAAACCTGCTCCGGATCCGCGTTCTGGCAGGCCATGCCCATGAAGCATCATCTTCATCTATCAGAAAATCTCCCCGGTACAAAGTCAGCATCGCTTCAGTAAGAGGGGCAGCTTCACTTTTATCAAAGCTGTCGGCCGCAAAGACGTCGTCAATTTTGTTATAGAGATTGTCAAACGCCCAAACATCGGTCCAACAATAATTGTCATTCAATGACAGTTTTCTTTCACTTAGTTCAATTACTTTTTCATTGCCTGCAATTTTTCGAAGCCGGTACAGGGTTGTAATAAGGGCCTGACGCGATCTGTCTCCGTCAGTCTCAGGCCAGAGGAGGTCTTCAAGCCGGTTTTGGCCTACATCCCTGCCGCCCAGGGCAATTAGCGCCTTGAGCATCTCAAGCGGCTTGAGCTGAGGCTTCCCTTTAAATCGGAGGGGCTCTCCATCAATCATTGTTTCAAAACGTCCAAGGGTGTATATCTTCATTTGCCAGGGCCAGTTTTCAAGTTCAATAGACGATTTCTCAGGGAGCACATCCATTCTCCTTATAATGTCCCGGACATAATCCACTTCTATCCCTGATCTGAGCGCCTCCGAATAGAGCTCTGTCATTAACGGAGAACGCCAGCCTGGTAAATTAATTATGCCCTTCTCCTTGCCTATCTCAAGAGCGGTACGCAATGGTCCTCTCGTGTTTTCATGCTTCCCTGTTTTCAGGCTGAAATACGCCTCGTTCAGATTAGACAGCATATTTAATAAGTGACTCTGCATATCACGGCCGATATCCCTGGCCCGATTATTGAGTTCTTCCGCTTTTCCCACGTCACCCATCTCAAAGTGTATCTGTGCCGAAGTTATAATGTTCAGCCCTTCCGGAAAGGGGGTCCCCATATCCTGGGCGAACCGCAGCGCCTCCCCGTTGTGCTGAAGCGCAAGTTCCATATTACCTATCCGCATATTGTATAGACTGCTTTGGTAATAGAATTGGCTGATATCAAGGTAACGCCGGCTGTTCAGGACCGGTTTTATCCTGTCTAGTGAGACTTTCGCACGTTCAGGCTCATCAAGGAAAAGCCTTGCGTACACCTCCTGCGAAAGCAGCCAGTTGTCAAATATGTGGACGCCGCTCCTTTCAGCTTCCTCAAGTCCTTCGTGCACAGCTCCGAGGCACATGTCAAAATCTGCAACGTGCCAGCTGTGGACTGCTTCCTGCATCTTAACGATCATAAATGCAAGCGGCGATAACTCAGCGGTTT
>JBFLVX010000124.1:0-6628 GCA_040758255.1 Nitrospirota bacterium | reverse complement strand
AGGCAATTTTCCAGAAATTGCTGGACTTACATACTTTCTACCCCGGGAAATTTCCTGGATAGCCTTCATTAATTCTTCAGGTACCTTTTCTTTTGCCAGATATCCCGATGCCCCTGCCTTTATAAGCCAATAGGCATATTGCTCTTCCGGATACATGCCTAAAACGAGTACGGGGAGTTCAGGTCTACGGTTCTTTATCTCTTTCAGGATATTCAGCCCCCTTCCATCTGCCGTCGCAATATCCAATATGACAAGATCATAATTATTCTTGATCACCTCCTTCAAGACGTCCTTTCCGTAAATGAGCTTGGCGGATACAATGTTGTCGGACACATCCAGAAGTATCTCTTTCAGCCTTTCACGAACAATATCGTGATCATCGACGATTAATATCTTCATCCTAATTTCTTCTTTTCTGAAAACTTTATTCTTTCCGTGGTTTCACCGGTTCCCTTTATGAGAGACAGTAATCCCATTCATAAGATCCCTCGGGTATTATCAAATAAAAGGGGCATTTTTTATGCTGCTTTTGCTTGCAGTATTCCTGGAGTTGAAAAGGGCTTGGGAAATAGAGCTCATCCCGGGCATTGCAGGCAAAGGTTACCCATAGTATAAGATGCGGGCATTTCATTTTGTTTCCTCCTTTAATGGTTTTCTTCCTTTTATAAAAAACTCACTGTCTAACATCTTACTTTATAAATAACAAAAGAATGAGCTGGATGGTATCGGCATATGTCTGATTTTTTTGTAAGACTTTGGCTCTTTTTTTTGTAAGTGTTTATCCTATAAGAGGTTTTGAGTGAATATGCAACAGATCATATTTTCAAGATAATGACAACTTGTGTGAAAACATTACTTTTACAACTATGTTATCAGACTCTCTACCCATGTTTGCGCTTTTTAAACCAGTTGCTCACTTTTTCATGGAAAGCTTCCATATAAAGATAAAAAACGGGAGTTACGTAAAGAGTTAACACCTGTGAAACCAGAAGGCCGCCGACCACTGCAAGGCCTAAGGGGCGGCGTGATTCTGCACCGGCACCAAAACCAAGGGCAATAGGCAAAGTAGCCATGAGGGCGGACATGGTCGTCATCATAATGGGACGGAACCTGATCACACATCCCTCGTAGATTGCATCAACAGCATTCTTTCCTTCGCCTCTCTGGGCAGCAAGGGCAAAATCGATCATCATAATACCGTTCTTTTTCACAAGGCCGACTAGCATGATAACACCGACAAACGCGTAAATGTTCAGATCCATGTGAAACAGGAGGAGAGTCAACAGGGCACCGAACCCTGCTGCGGGAAGTCCCGAAAGGATGGTCAGAGGATGGATGAAGCTTTCGTAAAGGATACCGAGGACTATATAAATGACCAGGATCGCCATAATTAATAGAAGCCAGAGACCTTGCATTGATGTCTGGAAAGCCTGGGCAGTGCCCTGGAAACTGGTACTTATCGTCTGGGGGAGAGTGGCTCGCTCTAGTTTGTTCACGGCCGAGACTGCATCGCCGAGAGCTACACCTGGCCTGAGGTTAAAGGAAAGTGTAACAGCAGGCAACTGCCCCAGATGGTTTACGGAAAGCGGACCTACGTCCTGAGTCAGTCTGGTCACGGCATTCAGAGGAACAGGTTTCCCTGATGATGACCTGATATAGAGTAGGGATAATGCAAACGGTTCCCTCTGGTATTGTGGTTCCACTTCCATGATGACCTGATACTGATTGTTTGGTGCATATATGGTCGATACCTGCTGTGATCCGTAAGAGGAACCGAGGGCGAATTCTATCTGCTGGGCCGAAACTCCAAAGGCTGATGCCTTGTCTCGGTCAATCTCTACATTCACCTGGGGGTTTTTGATCTGCAGATCGCTTGTCACATCCTGAAGTTGCGGCAGGGCACGCATCTTTGATTCAAGTTCGGCTGCATACTGGTAAAGTTCCTTTGTGTCAGGGCTCTGCAGGGTAAATTGATATTGGCTCTTTGTCAGCTGACCTCCGATACGAATAGGGGGAAGGTTCTGCATAAACATATTGATCCCGACTACCCTGGCGACTTTCGGCCGTAGCTCCTGGATAATCTCGTCTGCACTCAGACGCCGTTCCGAACGGGGTTTCAGCCGGATGAACATGCGCCCGGAATTGCTGGCAACGCTGATGCCGCTCGCTCCGACCGCAGACATGAAGGAATCGACATTTGGATCTTTGCTCACAATTTCAGCTAATTCCCGCTGGTGTTTCACCATGGACTCAAAGGAAATACCCTCTTGAGCCTCGGTAAAGGCGAAGATCTGGCCGGTATCTTCGCTCGGAAGAAACCCCTTCGGAATGGCACCAAAGAAATATACAGTGGCCACCAGGGTAAGACCTGTGATTATCATCGTAGTCCTCCTGTGCCGCAATACACCCTTGAGACTCCATTCATAAGCCTGTAGCATACCTTTGAAAAATCGCTCGGAGGCAACGTAGAGGCGGCCGTGTCTTTGAGTAGTGGCATGACGGAGAAACCGGCTGCATAGCATAGGGGTAAGGCTCAAGGATACAAAACCGGAGACAAGGATCGCCACGCCTATGGTCACCGCAAATTCGTGGAGCAAACGTCCCAGGATCCCGCCCATGAAGAGAACGGGTATGAAGACCGCGACGAGGGAAAGGGTCATGGATAAAATGGTGAATCCTATTTCTTTGGAGCCTCCAAGGGCTGCCTGGAGGACTCCCTCCCCTTTTTCCATATGGCGGACGATATTCTCCAGCATGACAATGGCATCATCCACAACAAAGCCGACAGCAAGGATCAAGGCCATCAAAGAGAGGTTGTCAAGACTATATCCAAGAAGATACATTACAGCAAAGGTAAAGATAATTGATGTAGGGAGTGCAAGACTCGGGATGATCGTTGCTGAGAGATTTCGCAAGAAAAGGAAAATGACCATAACCACTAAGCAGATAGCAAGAAAAAGCGTGAACTTAACGTCGTTGACCGAGTTGCGTATCGAGACAGAACGATCATAAAGAATATTCAAGTCGACTGAAGCAGGCATCTGCGCCCGGAAGGTTGGCAGGAGGCTTTTTATAGAATCTACTACTTCAACCGTATTGGTACCGGGCTGTCGCTGGATGGCAAGAACAATGGACCGGGTATTGTTATACCAGTTCGCCACCTTGTCGTTTTCAACGCTGTCAATGACCCTGCCGAGTTCATCGAGTCTTACAGGAGAGCCGTTACGGTAGGCCACTATCAGGGGGCGATAGGCCGCAGCGTTATAAAGCTGTCCCGTGGCCTGCACGGTGAATGCCTTGTCTTTTCCCCATAACGTTCCTGTCGGCAGGTTCACATTTCCCTTCTGTATGGCACTTGCCACCTCATCTATTCCTATTCCGCGTGATGCGAGGGCATCCGGATCGAGCTGGGCTCTCACCGCATACTTCTGAGAACCGAAGATCTGGACCTGCGCCACGCCACTCACCATCGAGACGCGCTGGGCAATGAGCGTATCCGCATATTCATTCACAGTCGAAAGGGGGAGAGTTGGAGAACTCAGAGCGAGATAGATAACGGGCTGATCAGCAGGATTGACCTTCTGGTAAGAAGGAGGAGTCGGCATCTCGGGCGGCAGCTGACGGGATGCCTTGGCTATCATTGCCTGGACGTCCTGGGCCGCGGCGTCGATATTCCTGCTCAAGTTAAATTGTAAGGTAATCTGAGTAACACCCTGACCACTGGTAGAGGTCATGGAATCAAGACCGGCGATAGTAGAGAATTGCCGTTCAAGAGGTGTTGCCACAGCAGAGGCCATAGTTTCAGGGCTGGCACCCGGAAGAATTGCTGATACAAGAATGGTTGGAAAATCCACATTGGGTAGATCGCTCACCGGCAATAGCTTATACCCGATTATGCCAAAAAGAAGAATAGCCAGCATGACGAGGGAAGTCATGACCGGCCTGCGTATAAAGAGTTCGGATATGTTCATTACTTGGCGCTCTCAGTCCGGCCTTTTATTTCCACCTTGGCTCCGGGAACGAGCCGAAGCTGTCCGTCCGTCACTACCTCATCTCCTGGCTGGAGTCCCTCCTGGACGACGGCTTCGCCATCGATCGTCCTGGAAATAACAACAGGGCGGAACTCAACGGTAAGATCCTTTTTTATAACAAAGACAGACTGCCCTTTCTGTCCCGTCTGGACAGCCTGCGATGGAACAACAACAGCCTTTGGCTGTGTCGTAAGCGTTATAACCACGTCAACAAACTGTCCGGGCCAGAGGTGTCTTTCTTTATTGTCAAAGGTTGCCTTCAGCTTTATCGTCCCGGTAGTTGTATCCACCGCATTGTCCACAAAGGTTAATATCCCTTCTTCAGGATGAATATCACCCTCCGTTTTTGAAGCTTCAACCTTTACCTTTCCGGCCGACATATACCTCTTTATCTCTGAGAGATACTGCTCTGGCACCGAAAAAGTCACATAGATAGGCTGAATCTGGTTAATGGTCACCATCGGATTGTCGGCATTGGCCTTAATCAGATTCCCCTGATTGGCTATTAGATTACCGGTTCTACCGCTAATGGGCGAGTAAATAAAGCAGTATTTCAATTGCAACCGGGCATTTTCAAACAGTGCCTTATCAGCGTTAACTGTTGCCTCAAGAGTAGCAGCATTCGTACGAATCTGGTCATACTGCTCCTGGGCTATATAACCCTTTCTGACGAGCTCTTCATAACGACGGGCTTCCACCCGGGCATTTTCAAGCTGTGCAGTATCCTTGGCGAGGTTTGCTTCCGCCTGTTTGAGTGCCGCCTCGTAGGGACGCGGATCGATTGTGAAAAGCAGGTCACCCTTTTTAACGTCCTGGCCTTCCTTGAAATGGACGCTGATGAGTTGCCCTTCTATTTGAGATTTAACCGATATGGTGGAATAGGCTTCAACATTCCCGATCGCACGAACCTGTACGGGGACGGTTTTTTGGATCACTATAGCTGATGTCACCGGAACAGCAGGTTTAGAGGGCTGTGCTGATTTTTCCCGCTGACAGGCAGACAGGAAAACCATCATTATCAGAGAGAAAGAGAAAAGAACTACATTTTTAAATTTTAGAGTCATCTTCCTTTCCAATTTTAGTTAATTTATTATATCAGAAAGAGTAAGTGCTTACTTACATCCGAAAAGGGGCAATTGAGCAGAATGAATGGCGCGAATTCTTTTATTCTAAATCGCTGGATACTTTACCATATTTAAATTCTGCCCTTTTCTCCCTTTTCAGTTTCTGCCGCTTAATCTTTTTAATCCTCATGTCTTCGGAAGTTAACTGCCTGGAGAGCTTCTCTATCCTTTTTACGAGTTCCCGGCGGGCAAGGAAACGGTTTATGGACTGGCTTCTTTCCTTCATATTTTTAACTTCTATCCCTGTTGGAATATGTTTTATATAAACGCAGGTCGATGTCTTGTTGACCTTCTGACCGCCCCTTCCCGTCGATCGAACAAACTTCTCCTCTATATCTCTTTCGTAAATACCGAGGGCCGCCATTCTTTCCCTGAGCCATTTATTTTTTTCTTCGCTAACTGCAAAGGTAATCATAAATATTCTGCTTGTTGTCTATAATATTATTACATTTTAGCTTCTTATTTCATTGATTACTTAACGAAAACGAGATTCCACAGGAAAGATTATTCAGAAATTTTTCTGAGAAAATTTGCTTTTGTAAAAAGAATTTAAAAAAATTCGACCCTCCTTGAAGATGTAAGACATGCGGATGAAGGAAAATTTTTCTTTATATGGGCTGCAATAAATTTTACAATACATTTAAAACAAAAAAGGATTTATCGAACGGATTGGAGATTATGGCAATCAGAATAGTCTATAGGTTTCTTGACTGCTTCATATTTGGTATAGCTGATGGGTCAGATTTATAATAATCTTTTGGGTCTCGAGATAGATGGCCAGGCAGAAAAAGAGTGCTAAAAAGAAGAATTCTAACAGTGCCAATCTTGGTTTTGAAGAAAAGCTCTGGCAGGCTGCTGACAAGATGCGCGGTCATATGGACCCTGCCGAGTATAAGCATGTAGTCCTTGGTCTTATATTCCTTAAATACATCTCTGATGCCTTTGAAGAACGTCATAAGCAATTAGAAATCTGGACAGCAGAATCTTCAAGTGAATACTATGTAGCTGAAGAACAAGCACGTTATGGTGTTATAGAAGACAAAGACGAGTATCTTGCTGAAAATATCTTCTTTGTTCCTAAAGAAGCCCGCTGGTCGTATCTTCAATCTAATGCCAAACAATCCAAAATAGGTAAGCTTGTTGATGATGCAATGCTTGCAATTGAGAAAGAGCCAGGTAATCAAACACTTAAAGGGGTGCTTCCAAAAGATTACGCCCGGCCAACTCTTGATAAACATACTTTAGGTGAACTCATTGACCTCATCGGAACTATTGGACTTGGAGATGCGGAAAGCCGTTCAAAAGATATTTTAGGCCGTGTATATGAATATTTCCTTGGACGTTTTGCCTCTGCTGAGGGTAAAAGTGGTGGTGAGTTCTACACACCTCAGTCAGTCGTTAAGCTCCTTGTGGAGATGATAGAACCTTATAAAGGCAGAGTTTATGACCCATGCTGTGGCTCTGGTGGCATGT
>JBFLVX010000123.1:0-6769 GCA_040758255.1 Nitrospirota bacterium | reverse complement strand
CCGCCCATACGGAATCAGAGAAATTATATTTAACTTCGGGATTCAGCAGGTAGTCTTCATATGCCGGGCTGTAAAATGCGAAGAATGAAAGCTTCAATGTCTGATGTATTAGAAATTGTGTAAGTCTTATAGAGACAAGGTCATGAAATCTCTTTTCCTCCGGGAAGCCGGAGGGCAGATTTTTTTCATATTCAGAATAGTCATGCATGTATTCACCGTAATACTGAAGACCGAGGATAAAGTCTTCCCATATCTGCCTCTGGTAGCCGATCAGGAACCTCGTCTGAGAATTGGGAGTCATCGGGTCTGCGCCGTCTCTATCCTCTCTCGAATCATAATATCCTGCTTCAAGGCTAAGAACGCCGTCCAAAGCTCTTCCCTGAAGACTTGCGCCGTAAACGGAGAGTTCAGGATAAAAGAGGGCGATCTTTGACGGAGCCGTCATGCTGTCTGGAATCATGGATGGCTGCCTGAAAAAGCCTTTATAAAAATAAAGGGACGCATCAAAACCAGCTACATCACGATATATCCTGAATGCAGTTTCAGTATTTCCAAGAGATGTTGCCGGCTCTTTCTCCTCGCGATTTGCAACAGAGGGCATCGGATCAAACATGTGGAATCGTTTTGGATCAGGAAAATTGTTAGGTTCGAAGAAGGGGACGATAACAAGTTCCGCCGATGCAAATGAAGGATAGATGCCGACCTTCAAGCCGTCAACGCCTTTTTTCAGATACTCCAATGGCCTTCCAGAAAAGAACGCCTCGTAGTCTTTTGGAAATACATCATTTATAAAAATCAAATCTCCCAGCCCCCATGTGATGATCTGTCTTCCCAGCCTCATGTCCCACATGGATGAAGTAAAATCAACATATCCTTCCCTTAACTCCATTTCAGCTTCTTCATCAATATGGTCATAAAAGGCATCGGTTTTCAGGAAGAGATGGAATGCTTCTTTATTTGCATCGAGTTTGAGCTGCAATCTTTCCTCAGCCCATTTGAAGTCCTTGCCGTCAGGATTTGATTCATCGGTGTCAACAGAGTAGTTGCCTTGTAGGAAGCCGTGCAGGGAAATATCGGATGCAGATGCTGCCGCTGTTGACAGCGCAAAGAAAATGCATGATATTAGACCAAAGATAAAAAGTCTATTTTTACTATTCATATGATTTTTTTGCCTTGATGCAAACAAACCCCGCATTGTTTAAAGGTTTTTTCGACGGAGGTTTACATAATGTTGATGAATACGAATCAGTGCTCAACCCAGCCTTCTCTATCATCTCTCTGACCTCATTAACGTTATAAAACCTTGCATATCTGTATATAGGATGCCCTTCCGCCTGTTTCTTTAGGTAAGACGCACCCAATGAACTTTCTCTGTTAATTAGCCCGATGATCAATCCCCCCTCCGGCTTAAGGACTCTCCTGGCTTCGGAGATCACCTTTTGAGGCTCGTTCACAAAGCAGAGCGTGAAGAGTATAAATACGCCGCCAAATGATTCAGCTTCAAAAGGCAGTTTCTCACCGGATGCCAGCCTCACCTTTATCCCCCGTTTTTCAGCCATCTTCAAAACCTCTTGAGACAGATCAATGCCGTAATCAATACCCAATGCTTCTGCAAATCGTCCCGTTCCTACTCCTATTTCAAGAAAGGGATGTTCAAGTCCCTTCATCAAAAGCCTTATCGCATCAGCCTCCAATTTAAAGAGCACTTTTCCAATATCGGAGTCGAACCACTTATCATACTCCTCTGCAAGACTGTCAAAGGCATCAACAACTGAACTCATTCAATCCACTTTTTAGGCGGCTGTTTGAGAAAGCGTTCGCTGAAGAGGTTGTCCTCTATGCCGATGTTGTAATCCGCTTTCGTATAGGTGACTTCAGTCCTGTGGCCGCTCAGGAGATTTTTCATGCTCCTTTTCGTAATAGTAGGAAAACCCTTCACGTCTTTAATTTCATCAGCGGTGAAGACCCTGTGGAGTTCGCCTTTCTTGTCATAGTACTCTTCTTTCAAAGGCAGGAAACTGCCTTTGTCAATCCATGAGAGCTTGTAACTGTAATCCACGTCCTGCGCCTTTGGAGCGCTCTTAATTACATAGCACTCTTTTGTATCAAGTTTCTCCTCTTTCGCAATAGTATGGTTGTCATCTTCCACATCCCTTCCTGAAACATCTTCGTATGTAAAATCAGAGCCGACAAAGCTCGAACTCTTATCCTGTGCCGCAATCCTTCTCACCATGTTGATCGCCGGTACAAAAAGCCACCTGTCATCGTCTTTTGCAGGGAATTTGTAGACCATAAACGTCATGTCTTTCACGTCAGCAGGCTGATAGAAGTACATAAAATATTTCTGCTCGCCGCCTGATGCGCCGTAATTTTTTCTCAGCATTGTAAGCTCTCTGACCCTTTCCTGCCCGCCTTTGCTTATCAGCTTCATCATGACCCTTGCCTTAAAGTCCTTGCCTTGATAGAAGAAAGCCTCCTGAGATTTTTTAATCACTTCTTCCGCTGTCAGCGCGTAAGCATTTAACGGCATTAGCAGCACAACCAGCAACATCAAATATCGTTTCATCTTTTGTCTCCTTTTCAACTCTTAATTCTTAACTTTTCTGTTTTAAGCCCTTTAAGGAATATCTCATCAGTAGATTCGGTAAGATATTCTCTTGGTGAGACCTTTACCGTTTGAGAGCCTTTTCTTATGGACCAGACAAGAAGCGCTATCAGTACCCCTGTATAAAGAAATGCAAAACCATACTGGATGTACTGATTGTCCGGCATAAGCTCAAGTATATTCTTTGCCTCCATAAAGCCTTTGGAGAAGAAAACCTGTTCAAACTTCGCCTTGTAAAGAGTAAACGGCAAATATCCGAAGAAGAATCCCGGAAGCGATGCCAGTCCGGTAAGATAACCCATTGAAGCCCTTGCATAAGTTCTTACCTCACAGCCTAACATGAGAACAGCGCCTATGCCGAGCAGAGGCCCGCCGACAAGATGCCCGAGATGAAATCCCCACTTGTACCTGCCTGATTCTACAACAACCGGTATGTCCCAGCCGAAGAAGATCCAGGTGACAAGTATCGTTATATTGAACATAAGTATGGCTACAAGCAATGCCGTAAACGGCATTAAACCGGTAAACATCGTCTGGGTTATCTTTGCAACTTTCATGGAATTAAAATGTTTTTGGGACATATGAACGGAATGAGGCGCCATTACAGCGCACTCTGTCCCGAATCCTGTTTTTCCGATACCGAATCCAATTAAAAATCCAGCGAAAGTCTTCAGGAGTATTTCTATCCACGGCAAACGTCCGACGCCCTCTGCGGTCTCTCCTGCAAATGCTGTGTAGAAAGTTGACGCTAACAGCAGAAACAGAAATGTCATCAGAATTATCCGTAGAGGATCTTTATAGGGGTTGTACTTCGGGTCATAACATAATGTGTCATTCGGATATTCAAGCCCGACACAGTGTTTGACTGTTGCATGTTTTTCATGGTGTTTCATATATCCGGCAACATTAAGTTTTGTCATGAGCATAAATGCAAGAAATGCAAAAGGCACACTCACAAGCGCAACAACTATGGATGTGAGGTTCATTGCCGGAATGCCGCCGAGGTAATGCCATGTTGTGCATCCCTGTGCAAGCCTTGTGCCGAGTCCGAATGTAGCCCCGCCGATGAATGCAAGGAGAGCCATACGAGGGGGGTATTTAGCCCATGCCTTGTGCTCCCTTTCAAGGATTGCGACAATGAATGCTCCTGACAGAATGCCGATTATGATCCAGTGAATATCCGCATCGTAGAGCCTTGTAATATAGTCGGTCTTTGTGATGTTTTCTTCTATAGAGCCGAACATCTTCGCAAGACCTGTTGTAATCCCTATAGGCGCCTCATATTTAAGAAAGTAAATAACCTGCGCCAGGCCGACAAGAAACCCGCCCCACACCAACGACCACGGTTTTGTAAGAATATTCTTCATGTAACCTCCTATGCGCAGCCTGACGTTTTCTGGAATTCCTTAACCTCTTTCACTACATCTTTCATCTTCAAGCCAACAGCATTGACAATATCGGTCCAGCTTTTTCCGTCTTTCTTCATTTTGATTATGTCCTTACCCGGTTTCTTCGAGAGGTTTATAATGACTATTGCCGCAAGAGCATCTCCTGGGGTGAGTTCTTTAAGCGCGCTTTCAATAATGTCATTGGGCACAGCCTCAAAGAAATAGGCTTTAACCTGATCTTCAAACCTTTTAATCTCCTTGGGAGTGACACGTTTTTTATTTGTAATCTCTATCCGTTCTTTCAGCTCTTCCTCAGTGCCTTTTTCCGCGGCTGCACAGATTGAAAACACGGATGGTAAGAAGAGTGAAAAAACGATAATCAGAACCAAATATTTTTTAGTCATTTTAAACCTCCTGTTTGTTCAAGCGGATAATTTTTGTGAGCTGCCTTGTCTATAGTGCTTTTCATTGCCTCTCCTCCCATATAATCTTTAATCCACGCCGCATAGCCGAATATCATGGTGTATGCATCATATCCCAGCATTCTCAAACCTGCTACCGGAAGATTCTGAAGCTGACCAGTGGCGCATACAAGAACAAGCTTTTTGTCCTTTGGCAGTTTTGCCAGATTCTCAGGGGTCAGAACAGCATAGTATGGAATATGTATTGCCGAAGGGATATGCCCTGAGTTGTACTCGTCAACATCGGGTCTTACGTCTAACACTATGAAATCAGTCTTTTTTGTCTTTATCCACATGTTGACTTCATCTGCGGTAACCTGCCAGCCTCCTTCTTCAGACGCCTTCATGAGTGCCTCTGACATTTTCTTCGCCGGCTTGTCCTCTGCAAATACCGGCAGAGTCATGAGGACCGCAACGATGGGTACGATAAAGCTCATTTTAAATTTGTTCATCTAAACCTCCCCTTTAAATAACCAGCCTTGCAGTAAAACAATAAGAGCCGGCAGGTAAATTATTGTCATAATGGCGCTGAGCAGCATCATGCTGACGATGAAAGCGCCCACAGTGATATAGGGTGTTAACGGTGCAAAAATCATTACGGCAAAAGATGCCGCAAAGAGCACGGCATTGCGCATTATTCCTTTTCCCGGACGTGCAGCCGTCCAGAGCAAGGCATCTGATAACGACTCGCCGGGCGTTTCTTTCAGCCGCTGCCGTAATCTGCTGACAAAGTGAATAGCAAAATCTACTGCCATGCCGAGAGAGAGGCAGGAAAGAACCGAGATCGGCATGTCGAAGTCCTTGCCGATAAAACCGACAACTCCATAGATGAAGAGTATTGTGAAGAGAAGCGGGGTGTATCCTACAACAGCCCATTTGACAGAACGGAAGTCAAAGGCAAGTATCGCAAAAACCGCTATCAGGGCAAGGATAAATCCCATCACCATGTCCCACAGCACCTCATCATTCCAGACAAGGTTGAAGTATGCGATGCCCGACGGCTTTAATTCCATAGCAGCAGGATGAGCAGTTTTATATTCATCAATCGCCTTTATCACTTCCCTCATTGCCTGAGCGTCCCATGTCTTCAACTGCACCCAGATGTTTGCCCGTCTGAAAGGGTAGTCCACAACATTATCCAGATCAGCGGGCTTCGCAGACATTGAGAAGAGGAAGATATACTGCCCGATCATCTCCTTTGTCTCAGGGACAACATTGTATTTGGGATCATCGTCATGAAGGACGCGGTTTATCCTCTTCACATAGTCAACAACTGACGTTGTCTTGCCGACAACCGGGAGTTTTTCGAGGTGTTGCTGAAGCCCCTCGATGTAGCGCATCGCCTCAGGGGTTTTTATATAGTCGTCTTCATCAGATATAGCTACCACATAACCAAGTGATGTTCCGCCGAGCGACCTGTTTATGACCGTATCGGCAATACGCACCTCGCTGTCTTTCTTGAACCACTCCACCAGGTTATTATTAACCTTCATTTTTGTTATCCCGACGATTGCTATCGCAAAAAGCACAAGGCCGACAATGACTGTTTTCTTTGGACTATGCGTGCCTATGGAGGCAAGTTTCTGCAGAAACCTTGATGTCCTGCCTGACCCGATATCTTCCGCGTGAGCGATCTTTTCTATCTGCTCATCTTTCACAAAGGTGAACATTGCGGGGATGAAGCTGAAACTCAAAATTCTTAAAACTATCGTGCCGAATGCCACCACACCGCCAAAGACCTGTACCGGGATAATATTCATAAAGAGAAGCACGCCGAAACCGACGGCTGTTGCCAACGCGGTGTTGCGTACAGGACGGCTCACAGCTCGCATTGTCTCGATTATCGCGGCCTTTTTGTCTTTCTTCTCCCTGTAGCGGAAGTAGAATTCGTTGAATATATGCATGCTGTCCGTTGCAATCGCCATAAGGAAGACCGGCGCCATCGAACTCATGATATGGATAGGATAGCCGAGGCCTATAAGGAGACCCATGCTCCAGACGATGCTGACCATGGCGTCCATCATCAGCGTGATTGAGAGGAAAAGGTCTCTGAACATAAGATACCTGACAAGGAGCATGACGCCGCCCGCAATCGGGGCAAAGATTGCCATGAGCTTGAACATCTCGGCTCCGAAGGTATCACGCGCTACAGGATCGCCTGCTACGTAATATTTTTCATCGCCTGTCTCTTTCTTCAATATCATTTTTATCTCATCGGCAATCTCTTTTCCATTTGATCCTTTTTCAAGAGGTATATAAATAGCGGTAGTCTTTCCGTCTTTTGAGATGATTTTGTCAATGAATAGCGGGTTTCC
>JBFLVX010000122.1:0-6849 GCA_040758255.1 Nitrospirota bacterium | reverse complement strand
CGGGCATATCTCAGGGTACCTACAGTTCTCTTACAACAACAGAATAGAGGAATTATCCGGGGCGCAGACGGAAGAGTGGGACTTTGAGCAGAGGTATAAATTGAGATATTCAGGATATACGTACCATCCCCGGCTCCTCAATTATTCCCTCTCAGGCACGTTTAACAAACTTAACGGGGAAATCACCCCTTCCGATAATTTTGAGAGCAAGGCAACGGATTACGACGCAACCCTGAATTTTTTAAGTATAACCCCATTCCCATTTTCATTGTACGCCTCAAGATCAACTGCTCTTTCCATCCCTTTCTTTACCTCGGTAACAACCGGATATTCAGGTCTGATAGAACAGAGGCGCGAGGTTTACGGCCTTTCAGGCTCGCTTGACTTAAGAGGAATAGCCTACAGAATGTATCTAAACAAGCATAGGAGCGGAAA
The DNA here is from genome assembly GCA_040758255.1 of Nitrospirota bacterium. GTDB lineage: Bacteria > Nitrospirota > Thermodesulfovibrionia > UBA6902 > UBA6902 > JACRPZ01. The sequence goes on along the minus strand of JBFLVX010000122.1, from coordinate 6,414 downwards.
TGGGAATGGAAGAGTGAAAGGAAAATCAAAAGGGCCGACAAGCGGGGACAGGTTTCTCTTCTTCCTTGGCAAGTTCCCAATAATAAACTACAAATTCGAAGAAGTTAACAGACTGGTTGAAGGCGCTGCAAAAAACGCGGATGAAAGGACAAGGACATTTAACCTGAACTTTAAAAAGGGTTTTGAGAAGGCAACTCTCAGCTTTAATTACCAATATGCAAACAAGCTGGACCGTTTGTCCGAAACAACGGAGAAACAGCATTCCACAAACCTTGGAATAATGGCAAACCTGACCAGTAAGCTGAGACTTTCAGAAGAGGCTTCCTATTACACAAACAGCCTGAGGGAATCCGCGATATTCTCTTCCCGCACACGCCTTTACTATTTATACTCCCCCAGGCTCAGGATAGACGCCAGATCCGCTTATGAGAATAAGGAAGAGAAGGCAGATATAACAGATACCCTGACAAACTCTGTTACCGCTTCTTATGCGCGCAAATTAGCGAAAAATATCGCTGTCTCCGGCGCCGCATCCGTGAATCACGGCATGGTTGACTCTAACAATACCTTTTCAGAGTCTGTAAGCGGATCATTGAGCTACAGCAAAATACTGCCGCAGGATATAACTTTTTCCGCCTCAACAGCCGCTTCACTCAGCGCGGTTCAGGGAGACAGCATTGAGGAACAAACCTTTATGTCAGTCTCCGCTGGTTCAAGCCTCTCAAAGGGTTTCCGCAGGTCAAGAACAAGAATGAGCGCGGCAGCTTCATATTTTTATTCATGGACTTCTTTAGATGAGGGGGGAGACGGGTATAACCTTAGGTTTGATATCACCAATAATTATATAAAAAGGCTCACATTTAAAAGTACGGCCAAATACCTTAATGAGAATTTCACGGATGAAAGAGATACCAAACAGGAGTTCACAACCGATACAACCATTAATTACTTCATTCCTTTGGGCCGCCGCGGGAAGGGCGCCTTAATTGCAGGGTTTGAGACATCGGACAGAACTAATGAAAGAAGATTCGCCTATGGGAAGTTCGATCTCTGGTATGCAATATTAAGAAACCTTACCTTCAAGTCATCGGTCAAATACTCTGAAGACTTAGTAAAAAAACAGAAGATACTTTATACTGCAGCAGGGCTGAATTACTGGTTCAGACAGGTCGTTATCAGCATGAAGTATGAATTTTATACAGATAAAATGGATATACGCGATACTAAAAGACAGTATCTGCTCCTGCGCCTTACGAGATATTTTTAAAGGCGGATTATGAAAACTAAATTTACATTTAAGTCTATAGCATTAATAATCCCTGTTCTTGTATTTATCACCTTTCCCCCCATGAACGGCTTTGGCATGGGCTCAAAAGAACCTGCCGGGATAGTATCCAAAGCGTCAAGAGAAAAGTTAGTCTGGCCGCCTCCGCCATATGAACCAAAGATTGAGTTTATCAAGGATATATCAAAACATGATGACATAGGCGGTCCGAAAGGCTTTTTTGAGAAAACATGGGAGGCTATTGCCGGGAAAGAAGAGGAGGATCTGATAATTAAGCCTTTCGGTATTGCGACTGACGGCAAGGGGAGGCTTTTTGTCACGGACACCGCTTCATCATCAGTTAATATACTTGACCTCGTTAATGGAAAACATACTGTAATTGAAGATGTTAAGGGAAACAGGTTTGCCTCTCCCGTCGGCATTGACGTTGACAGAGCCGGCAATATATATGTGTCAGATTCAATAGAGGAGCAGGTCTATATCTTTACGGAGAAGGGCAAGTACCTGAAGAATTTAGCTCTTCCTGAATCATATGGAAAGTTTCAAAGGCCTACCGGCATCGCAATAGATAAAACAACCGGGTTTATCTATATTGTGGATACCCTCGCATGCAGAATTCATGTATTCACTGCCGAGGGAAGTTATAAGTTCTCATTCGGGGAGAGGGGAAACGGAGACGGCCAGATGAACTATCCGACATTCATAGCCGTATCAAAAAACGGAGAACTGTACGTATCGGACTCAATGAATTTCAGGATACAGGTCTTTGACAGAAACGGAAAATTTATCTTAAATTTCGGCAAGCTCGGGGACAGCGCCGGAGATATAGCAAACCCAAGAGGCATTGCCGCGGACAGCGACGGCAATATACACGTAATTGACACATTGTTTGAGGCGCTTCAGATCTTTGACAGAACAGGGCAGCTGCTGCTTGTCTTCGGCAAGCCATTCCTTAAGACAAGGGAGTTCGCTCTCCCGGCGGGCATCGCGATTGACGGCAATGACAATATATATGTGGCCGATACATACAACAGCAGGATCAGGGTATTTAAATATTTAAAAAGCGGTTCGCAGCCGGCTGCCAAGGATTCAGCGCAGACAAAAGAAAAATAACGGAGAATAATGTTGGCATATTTTTCATTGCGTTAAGCTATAATAATTATGATTTTTATAAATTAAGATAGTCTTTGGTTAAAGATGAATAAAATGTCTAAAATTTTTATCTTTATAGCTTTTGCAGTCTGCATTCTTACCGCTCCTGCTCCTCTACGGGCTACCATAGACAATACACTTCACAACCTGTCTGTTACAGGCACAGGAACCGTACGCGCAACAGCAGAGACCGAGATCTGCGTATTCTGCCATATCCCTCATAATGCCACGCCCGCGGTCCCGTTATGGAATCATGACATGCCTACCTCAACTTACACAATGTATGAAAGCGAATACCTCTCAAGGGCCGCATACCCTCTTCCCGCAGAACTTGGCACGGCACTTAACCAGCCTGGACTGCTCTCAAGGCTCTGCTTGAGCTGCCATGACGGCACAGTAGCGATAGGCGCTTTGTATATGCTGAGAGGGACGGCTCTTGGAGACGGTCTTATCGCCATGACAGGCGTTGGAACCAACTATGAGATGCAAAACACATCTTCAGCCTTTATAGGCACAGACCTTACGAAGCACCATCCTGTTGCCATTAAATACGACACAAATGTAAGTATTGCCTTTGACTCAGCGGGCTCAGGCAACAATCCAAGAACAATAGAGCTCCTTTCCCCCCCTACGCCTCCTTTGAAGGTGTATACAATTGCAAACATTGACTATGTTGAATGCTCATCGTGTCATGACCCCCATCTGGAGAATGATAAATTTCTTAGGGTAAAGACAGGCGCAAATTATGCCGAGAAGATCGGTACAACCTGCGATTCGTGCCATTCAAAAACAGACTGGACAGGCAGTGTTCATCAAACCGATTCATCTTCTTATACCGACGCCAATGTGCAGGCCACTTTCGGCGTAAATACTGTAACATCACTCCTCTGCATGAACTGCCACATAAGCCACAAGGGTCAGGGCGACCCTTATCTCTTAAGGCAGGCTGAGGAGACCACTTGTTTCCAGGGCGCTGCCGGCACGGCAGCAGGCGCTCCGTGCCACGGAACAGGCGGCGCTGCCGGAGGAAAAGATATTGAGAGCCTTTTAATAAAAGCATATAGCCATCCTGCTGCAACAATATCGGGCGTTCATACAGCCCTTGATGTCCTTAACCCGTTAGGAGGAACGCCGGTTGGCAGCAAAGGGCTTGAGTGGCTGAACTCCAAGCATTCAGAATGTGTTGACTGCCACAATCCTCACAAAACTGCTGCGGGAACCCATAATTCTCCGGCAGATTTAAGCGGATGGTACCCGCTGACGCCGATACAGACAACTAACAGCGTGTCAAATGCTCTTAAGGGTGTAACAGGCGTTGAACCGGATACAGCCTCCATATGGACAGTCCCTGTAAGCTTTACAACCCTTGAATCAGCAGACAAGGAGTACCAGATATGTTTTAAGTGCCATTCATATTACGCGCTCAGGGACGCAAGCGGAATTACAAGTTACTTCACGCAATCAGGAGCAACGGTTACAGACCAGGCGATGGAGTTTAACCCGAACAACGCATCCGCACACCCCGTAGCAGTGCGGCTGATTGACCAGACGGGCTCCCCTGCTCCGAAGGCGCTTACTCCGTCACAGTTAGAGACCACATGGGCGGCAAATGCCGGAAACCAAACCATGTACTGCTCTGACTGCCATGGCCCTGACAATGTGAGCGATCCCACGGGGCCTCATGGCTCAAATATCAAATATATGCTTAAAGGTGATGCAAAGTACTGGCCTGTACAGTCAGACGATATAACCCTATGGACATTAAGCGATCTTGGCGGGATAAGTGCAGGAAATGACCTCTTCTGCACAAATTGCCATCCTAACGACAGAACAGTTAACAATGTACATAATGACGCCGCATATGCCACTCCGGGCGCCCATTCTTCAGCACAATGCGTCCAGTGTCACGTGGCTGTTCCCCATGGGGCTGAAAATTCAAGGCTAATAGGATATAGTTCAGACCCCGCGCCTTACAATTACAACGGCACATCACTTCAGATTTTAAATTATACAAAGGCATCAGGTCCGACCAGTTATGTTATGACAGACTGTTTTACCGCATGCCATCCTTAAAAAACAGAAAAAACGGTTAAGTGCTTTTAAAATAAAAGAAAATCAAAAAAAGAGCTACTGTGCTAAATCACGCATATTATTAGCATTATTCCTCAATGCCGGCTCTGGGGAAAAAGCTTTTTTCATTAAAAATCAACAAAGTCCCGGCAGGCATGAATCTTGCTTTTTATTTATAGAGTTTATTATACTTGTTAAGCTAAATTTTAGATTAAAAGGAACCATTCAATGAAAAGAAATATCAATATTGCAATTATTTTGGCTATAGGTTTCGGATTGATTATATCAACAACATTTAATGTGTACGGCGGAAGCGTTATCGGCTCCAAACATGATTTAATGTCTGTTACAAACACACATACAAGTTATGGTTATGTATCCGGCGGTGAGACCCTCTTTACCAATGATTACGGTGAAATATGCGTTTACTGCCACACCCCTCATAGCGGTCTTTCAGATGCCCCGCTCTGGAATAAAAACGTAACCACCACAGGCTACACTCCGTATACAAGCCCTACAATGGACACTAACCCTACCGGCACTATATCTGCCGTGTCAGCCGCCTGCCTGAGCTGTCATGATGGCACGCTTGCCGCAGACTCGGTTATCAACGCCCCAGGCGAGGGCTCAAATCTTACAGGCCCGTGGCCATGGAATGGAGCAAGCGCAAGCTCTGGCCATGCAAGGATGGCAGCTTCGGATGACGGCGGATTTCCGCTTGGTGATGAGTGCGGCGACTGTCACGGTACCGATATTAATACAAATTACGACGGCGCACATGTTCCCACTGCATACCTTTCACAGGATTTGTCTGACGACCATCCAATTTCAATGACCTATCCAACCCCTGCGCAAGACCCTGACTTCAAGACAACCAATGAAGTAGAGAGCGCTGGAGTTGTACTATACACCAGCAATAAAGTTGAGTGCCCTTCATGTCATAATCCTCATGACCCGGATGTAGTACCGTTTCTCAGGATATCAAATTCCGGCAGCGCGCTCTGCAAGGCCTGTCATTTAAAATAACCTCAAATCTTCAATCTTTGCTATATTCTATAGTATGGTTATGCTATCTATACAGTCACACTGCAATAACCGCCTGATCTTTATATCAATATTTATCTGTGTCATTTCATTGTATTTCTCTTTGACAAGTTCATCTTTCGCGAATCAGGAATCATGGAGAGAGGAATTCAACGAGCTGTGCGGGGATACGCAAAAAGCCGCTACCCTTGGGCAGGATGATCTAAACAAGCTCGTTGCGAGGTGCGGCAAGCTTTCTTCCGAGCTTGAAGGATCAGACTCCACTCAAAAAAAAGCTTACATCTACCGTATTGAAAAATGCAGGAATTTCTACCAATTTTTAATTGAACTCTTAGAAACAGAGAGGAATAAGCAATGAAAAAAAGAGATATCTTTATGACTGTCATTCTTGTGGTTCTTTGCAGCACGGCCTTTACATTTGCCCAGTCTGAGGGAGTAAGGAAGAAGAAACCCCAGCGTCATGAATACGGCAATGTTGTAATGAATAATTCTTCTGAAAAGAACAAGATGGCGCCTGTGGTTTATAACCACTGGCTTCACAGGGCGCTGTATACATGCAGGCTCTGTCACGTGGATATAGGGTTTGCAATGGAAGCAGGCGGCACCAAAGCAACAATGGATGATAATAAGAACGGCCTTTACTGCGGAGCATGTCATAACGGGAAAGAGGCATTTGCCTTAGAGGAGAAAGGCATTCTCGGCACTACCGCAAAGAAGAACTGCGAGCGCTGCCACTCTTACGGACAAAAGGTTGAATTTGAGAAAGACTTCTACAAGTTCACAAAAGGGTTTCCAATGGCAAAGTTCGGCGATAAGATAAACTGGATAAAAACAGAAGAGGCAGGGCTTATTAAGCTAAAGGA
>JBFLVX010000121.1:0-6849 GCA_040758255.1 Nitrospirota bacterium | reverse complement strand
AAGACATCCAATGAATATTGCATGGAAAAAGATCCGCCGCCATGCCCTTCTGTTATGATCAACAATCGTTTCATAGTACAGAACGGCACTGTTACATATGATGAATTGAAGTCGGAAATCCTGAAAGAAACCTTAGAAAAGAAAAAAGACACAGACTGAGTTGAAAGCTTAGTTGTTATATTGAAATCTCAAATAAAACAATGGAGGCATGAAAAATGAAAAAGAAATCCAGGATAATAATTACAAGTCTATTGTTTTCAATCTGTATATTATTTGCAGCCGCAGGTGATGTTTGGAGTGAAGAATATGTATCGCTGAAAGGTTTAAAATCAGTCAAAGCGGTTTTTGATTTCAGGATAGGCGACCCGCAGAGCACTGCCTTGCATCTTAAGTTAATACACCAGACCTTTAATGATAAAAATATCACTGCTATAACGAATAAGCCGGACTTTGTCGTCCTCATTATCGGCGAATCTGTAAAGCTCGTGTCCAAAAACAGAGAGAGATTTTCGCCTGAGCAGCAGAAAATACTCGGCGAGATTGCTGACGTCATTTCAGCAATGTCAAAAGATGGAATAAAATTTGAAATTTGTATGTTTGCCGCTAATGCTATGGCTGTTGCGCCTTCGTCGATTTTACCGGAGATTAAGCAAGTAGGTAATGGTTGGATATCCTTAATAGGTTATCAAGCAGGTGGTTACTCTCTGGTTCCTGCATATTAAAAAGAAAATGCTTTCAGAATATTCGGATGATAACTTAATATGTACAGGTTAGGTATGAATTTTAATGTGCCATTTTAGGAGGTTTCAGTCATGCTCAACTCTCTTGCTATCACAAAAAAACTGATTCAGCAAAAATATCCGCCTTTTGAATACACAGTCTTTCATGATACGCCTGTTACTCTATTGAAAAAGCCTTTGAGCGAATGCAAGCTCGCACTGGTAACGACAGGAGGGCTTCATCTTAAAACTGATAAACCTTTCGATACAAAATACCTTCCTGGCGACTGCTCTTACCGGAAGCTGCCCAGTGATGTAAAGCATGATGACATAATGGTATCGCATGAATCATATGATCATAAGTTTATAAACGAAGACCTGAATTGTGTGTTCCCGATTGACAGGATGAGAGAATACGTTAAAGAGGGCAAGATAAAATCCCTCTCTGAAGAGCACTACAGTTTCATGGGGCATATTTTTGAAACGGGGCCGCTTATTGAGAATTCACGAACTGTCGGAAAACGGCTCAAAGAACTCGGCGTTGATATCGCTTTCCTAACACCTACCTGAGTTACCTGTAACCAGTCGGTCGGGCTGGTGGCAAGAGGGATAGAAGAATCCGGCATCAGCACTGTATGTGTCACATTCAGAAGAGATATAATCGAACTCACAAGACCTCCGAGGATATTGTCCCTGAAATTCTCTGTGGGCAAGCCGCTCGGCAATCCCGGCGATAAAACCACGCAGAGGGGCATCATTGAAGCGGGCTTCGATCTCCTCCAAAGAAGTATAAATGACATAACAATTGTTGAACTCCCCTTCAGGCTGAAGAAATTCGGGATTTTCTGATATAAAGACTTCTTGATTATCCATGCCCTCGCATTTTATAATTTATCGCTGCAAGTTCGGCTGATGCACCATCTTCAATAGCCCAGGCAGTACAATCAATTCAATGACAGCCTCTATTAAGGAGAAGAGCGTATGAGCGCAACGACAAAATCGAAAATCAACGACATACACGAGCTTCGGAATATCGCAAAGAGCGTCAGGCTTAAAATACTCCATATGCTCACAAACGCGGGTTCCGGGCATACGGGAGGTTCTTTGTCAGCAGCAGACGTAGCTGTTGCAATTTACTTCTCGAAAATGAACTTCAATCCTCGAGACCCTTTCTGGAAAGACAGGGACCGGTTTATACTTTCAAAAGGTCATGCGGCCCCGCTTCTCTATTCGATAATGGCTGAGGCAGGGTATTTCCCGAAGGAAACTCTTGATAATCTCAGGCAGATTGAATCTCCTCTTCAGGGGCATCCGTGCTGTAAAAGACTAAACGGGGTAGAGGTTTCAACAGGCTCTCTTGGCCAGGGGCTCTCTGTTGCCAACGGCATTGCGCTGGGTTTAAGGCTCGACAATAACCCCGCCAGAGTATACTGCATCATGGGCGACGGGGAGACACAGGAAGGGCAGGTATGGGAAGCTGCCATGACAGCCGCTCATTACAGGATTGACAATTTGTGCGCTGTTATTGATAAGAACGGCCTTCAGATTGACGGGCCTGTCAGTAAAGTTATGAATATTGAGCCGGTAGCTGACAAATGGAGCGCGTTCGGATGGCACGTAATTGACATTGACGGACATAATATGGAGCAGATACTGAAGGCCCTGAATGAAGCCGAAAAAATCAAAGGCAAACCAACCATGATAATCGCCAACACAACAAAGGGCAAGGGTGTATCTTTCTTTGAAAATAAAGTAGAATATCATGGCATTACGCCTACCCGTGACGAGCTTTCAAAGGCGGTTGTGGAGATAAACAATGGGTGAGAGAAAAGAGAATACAGAGGCTATAAGTAAGACAGCGGAAAAAAAGCCTAAGGCAACAAGAGAGGCTTACGGCGAAACTCTGCTTGAACTCGGAAGAAGGCGCAAAGATATTGTTGTATTGGACGCAGACCTTTCAGGTTCAACAAAGACCAGCAAGTTTGCAAAAGAATTTCCAGAGAGATTCTTTAACATGGGCGTTGCTGAGCAGGACATGATCGGCACTGCCGCAGGACTCTCCCTCACAGGCAAAGTGCCTTTTGCATCAACCTTCGCGGTCTTTGAAACAGGAAGGGCGTGGGATCAGATAAGGCTGACCGTATGTTATTCAAATACGAACGTCAAACTGGTTGCGACTCACGGAGGAATAACTGTGGGCGAGGACGGCGCGTCTCATCAGGCTCTTGAAGATATCGCCTTAATGAGGGCATTGCCGAATATGACGGTGATTGTTCCTGCTGACGCAACGGAGACATCATCCGTGATCAACGCAATCGCTGATTACAAGGGCCCGGTATATGTAAGGCTTGGAAGATCAAATGTTCCTCATGTTATGCCTGAAGATTATAATTTCAAGATAGGGAAGGCCTTTGTGTTTAATACAGGCAAAGACGCCAACATCATAGCCGCAGGGATTATGGTCAATATTGCAAAACAGGCCGCGGAGATATTGGGAAAAGAAGGCATTGATACCGGCGTGATCAACATGTCCACAATAAAACCGCTTGATGAAAATGTCCTGTTGTCGGTTGCAAAGCAATCCAAAGTGATTATAACAGCGGAAGAACATTCAGTAATCGGCGGCCTCGGCGGAGCAGTCTGCGAATTCCTCAGCGAGAACTGCCCTGTCCCGGTCAGGCGGATCGGGATCAATGACTCATTCGGATGCTCAGGCAATTCAGATGAATTACTTAAGCTCCACGGATTAACCGCAGACAATATTGTTAAGACCGTCAAGTCAGCGCTGAAAAGATGATCCAGTTCTCCAACGTATCAAAATTTTATGATGAGCAGATTGTCCTTAAGGACATATCTTTCAATGTTGAGAAAGGCGATCTCGTCTATTTAACCGGGCCGAGCGGCGCGGGAAAGACCACGCTCCTCAAGCTTATTTACCGCGCGGAACACCCCGACGACGGGCAGATACTCGTTGCAGGGTGGGATGTCGCAAAGCTAAGACAGAAAACTATCCCCTTTTTAAGACGCAATGTAGGTATAGTGTTTCAGGACTTCAGGCTGCTGCCGAACAAGACCGCTTTTGACAATATTGCCATTGCGCTCAGGATACAAGGCCTGGATTCAAGATTAATAAACGAAAGAGTGAATGACGCATTGAATGATGTCGGTTTAAAACATAAGTCGCATGCCCTGTCACAGCACCTCTCAGGCGGCGAGCAGCAGAGGGTCGTGATAGGAAGGGCCATGGTCTCAAAGCCTACAGTGCTATTAGCGGATGAGCCCACAGGAAACCTTGATTCTGAGACAGCCGATATAGTCATAAAACTCTTTAAAGAAATAAACGCAAGGGGCACAACAGTCCTTATCGCAACGCATAACAGGGAACTCTTTATGACTTCAGGCCGCAGGGTGATCTTTTTGAGAGACAGCGCCATTGAAAAGGATATGATCCCATGAGAGTCTTTCTTTACTCCTGCCAGATCGCTTTAAAAAACATTGTGAGTGAAAAGTGGATTAATTTTCTTACAATATTATCCATCAGTGTCGGCCTCCTGCTCCTGACCTCTTATCTCACCATAACCCTGAATATTGATACTGTTATTAAGCGGTGGGGCACAGGTTTCGGCATGGTCGTTTATCTTGACGACGGATTAAGCCTTGAGACAAAAGAGACTATAAAAGAGCTGTTAAAACAGGACTCCGATATTCTCGAATTAAAATATGTGTCAAGTGACGAAGCCTTGAAAGAATTACGAGAGGTTTTAGGCAACAGGTCCTCCATACTTGAATCAATGGAAGCCAACCCCCTACCCTCTTCCTTCGAGCTCAAATTGAAGAGAGAGGCCCTTGACCCAATTTACATTGAGCAGAAAGCCGCCAGGATAAAAGAGATGACCGGCATTGAGGATGTTCAATACGGTGAAAAATGGCTCTCATCTTTAAATACTATTTCAGTAGTGATGCAGGCTATCGCGCTTATTCTTGGAGTGGCAATCTTCATTGCCATTGCATTTATCACCTACAGCACCATAAAGGTGCTCTTCTACAGGAGAAAGGAAGAGATAGAGACCCTTAAGCTCCTTGGCGCAACACGAAGCTTTATAAAAATGCCGTTTCTGATAGAGGGATTTCTCATCGGCGGCGTGAGCGGTATCATCAGCGCTCTCTCGCTCTTTGCGCTTTACAGGTTTACAGTTCTTAAGTTCGTTCAATTTCTGCCTTCGATCAGAGGTCTTCTGGTGTCACTGCCTGTGGAGGCATATATAGCTATCCCCTTTGCCGGAGCCCTTATGAGTTTAACAGGAAGCTTCTTTGCTACAGGAAGAATAAGGTATTAAGAAGGAAATGAAAGGTATTGCCGATACTGTTTTAATATCTGTTTACATTCTATTCCTATTCTCCTCTCTCTTTTTTCAAACCCCACCTGCGAATGCCGCTGATCCAAAAAAAGAGCTTACAGTAATACAGAAAAAACTCTCGCAGGAAGAAGCAAAGGTAAAGAGCGCTGCAAAAAAAGAGAAGTCCCTCCTCTCGGAATTAGAGGATATAAACAGGACCATTAAGGCAAAACAGAACGATCTGAATTCTTATGATAAAGAGCTTACTGAAACGCGCTCAAAGATAACATTTCTTGAAGATGAGATCTCAAAAATGACCGGCGAGATGAATAAGAAAAAAGGCAATTTAAAAGAGAGACTCAGAGAACTCTACAAGCAGCGGCTCGGCGGCGACATCGCCCTTATACTCTTTTCATCAAAAGATTACAACGACCTGCTTAAGCGGAGCAGGTATATCAGCCTTGTTGCTTATCATGACAACAGGATGATGAGCACATACAGCAAGAACATTGAAGATTACAGCTCCAAGAAGCTGAGGATGGAAGCGCTGCAAAGAGCAGCCCGGGCAAACAAGGAGAGCGTCCGCATAAAAATGGAGGAGATGTCAGCCGAACATGCCAAGAAAGACAAACTGTTAGCCTCGATACGGAGCGAGCGCAGTACCTATGAAAAGATGGTTGAAGAGCTGAGAGGGGCCTCAACAAGACTGCAGGATATGGTCACAAAGCTGGAGAAGAAAGAAGAAGAAGCTTCTCTGGCAGGCAAAGGATTTACCGGGATGAAGGGACGCCTGCCGTGGCCGGTCAGCGGCAGTGTGCTGGTGCCCTTTGGTAAATATACTGACCCCAATTTTAATATCCCGGTATTTAAAAACGGGATAGAGATCGAGATAATTTCAGACAGCACAATAAATGCCGTGCACGGCGGTAAAGTGGTCTTTGCGGACTTGTTTAAGGGTTATGGACAGCTTTTGATTGTTAACCACGAAAAAGGCTATCATACCTTGTACGGAAATCTCGAGGAGATTTTTCATAAAGCCGGTGATATAATTAATACTGGAAGCCCTGTCGGAAGGATCAGCAAACCGGGAGCGCAGCAGATATCTACTCTTTACTTCGAGATCAGGTATAAAGGCAAACCGGTTGACCCTGCGGGCTGGTTAAAGAGAAAAGAGATAGCCAGGAAAAAAGAAGATACCCCTATAAAAAAGTAACTATTAAAAAAATAAAAGGTGCATATAAAGGAGACTGAGAGAAAGATGTCAAGTTACAAGAGAGCCGCATTATGGATGCTGATCATTTTTATCGCCTTCACCGGAGCGCTTATAAGCAGATGGAGCCTTTCGGAGAACGTCAGCGCTGAAGAGGATACGCATTACAAAATAATACACACATTTGCCGAGGCTCTCACGTTGATAAAGAAAAACTACGTTGAAGAGGTAGAGGACAAAGACCTCGTTCATGGAGCGATAAAGGGAATGCTCAGCTCGCTTGACCCCCATTCTTCTTTTATGCCGCCGAATGTTTACAAGGAGATGCAGATAGATACAAAAGGTGAGTTCGGAGGATTAGGCATACAGATAGCCATAAAAGATAACTTACTGACCGTCATCGCCCCTATAGAAGACACGCCTGCGTACAAAGTCGGGGTAAAGGCCGGTGACAAGATCATTAAAATCAACGATGAGTCTACGAAAGACATGAGCCTCCTTGACGCTGTGTCAAAATTAAGGGGGCCCAAAGGCACGTCCGTTACGATCACTATAGTGCGGGAAGGGCTTGATAAGCCCAAAG
>JBFLVX010000120.1:0-7032 GCA_040758255.1 Nitrospirota bacterium | reverse complement strand
GGCTTTTTTTAATATATCGAGCGCTTCTTTAGTCTTGCCTGTTTTAGAGTAAAAATATCCGAGCTCGCTCATAATGACCACATTCTCAGGCTCCATAGAGAGTGCGTTAGTTAAGGATTCTTCCGCTTCCGAATTTTTCCCCTCAGATGCGTAAAGCTTTGCCATTTCAACGTACGGCAGCATGTATTTAGGGTCTTTTTTTATGGACTCCTTAAATTTGGCATATGCCATTGTTTTTAAATTCTTCTTTGAGAATGCCCTCGCAAGATTTGCGTTTGCGATAGCCTCATGGGAAGGCATGTAGCCCTGTTTGATATCTTTGCCGCTCTTTTCTCCTGCTAGAAAATATAAGTAGTCAAACATCTCTTCACTCCCGACAAGGGGCAAGCCCGGCAGTTCGTATGTTATCTTGCCTTCGGATATCACTATTGTGGAGGGGAGGGCTATGATATTGTAGCTGTGAAAGGCCGTTAAACCGTTGTCCAGAAGCACGGGGAAGGTGATATTACGCTCCTGAAGAAATTTCTTTATTGATGCAAGCTCTTCTTCTGTGATTGTTTGCTTATCAGCGTTTATCCCGATGACCTGAAAGCCTCTCTCCTTATATTTTTTGTGGAATTCTTCGAACCTCTTGAGCGCATTGGACGACTTGGCGCTCCATGTTGACCAGAATACCAATATAACCGCTTTCTTGTCGGAATATTGAGTGAGGCTTATATCCCGGCCTGTTGTGTCTTTGAGAGTAAAGTCAACCTTCTCAGAGCCCGCCTGAAGCAGGGCCTGCGCCATGGCTGTGTACGTAAAGGGACCTGCGGCTGCAAAGATAAGGAGGAGCATCGCAACATACGATATCTTATGTCTGCTGAAAAAATTCTTCATTGGCGGCCGGATTTATATTTCTGTATCCCCTCTTTGTAATGAATCATTGCATTCTCATAATCTTTGAGCTCTTCATAAAGAAGGCCAAGGCCGTAGTGTGTCATTGAAGGTTTTGGGTTTAGTATCAGAGCATCTTTAAAGGTTGATTCAGCCCCCTTTATATCTCCTTTTCTCAGAAGCGCGAAGCCCTTGCCTGTCTTAGCTGAGTGCAGTCTCGGGTTTACCTTCAGCCCAGCGTCAAAGGCGTTTAGAGCCTCATCAAGCTCGCCTTTTCTGAGAAGCATGCTACCAAGCCTCTCGTATGCTTCAGCATTATCAGGATGCTCCTGGAGGTGCTTCTTCATCAACCCTATCGCCCGCACCGTATCGCCGCTCTCAAATAATTCGACAGCCTCTTTATAAGCAGGGGGTTCCGCTGCGTAAATTTCTTCCGCGTGCAAAGATGTCAAACAAAAAAATAAGGAGAAAACGCACAGAATAATTTTGAATTTACTTTTACCGGACTTAAGCATTTATGCCCTTATCTGTTCTTGGCAGGGGTTTTCCTGTCATAGGCAAATGTCTGGTGGCATCCCGGCGAGCACTGGCCGCCGGTCTTTGATATCTTATGCTGTATAGGGAGAGCCCATCCTCCGAAAGGTACGGCATCCCTTATATGTTTCAGGTTTCTTGTTGCGTGCGCGTCGTGGCATGCCCTGCATGTGCGGCCTTTAATATTCTTGTTCACGTGCACAAAATGGAGGTTCTGATCGCCGTTTCTGAAGTTGGTCAAAGTGGTGGTCTTCTGTTCAAGCACCAGGGTCTTTTCATGACAGTTAAAGCAGAGCGCATAGTTTTTGGCTTCAAAAGAGGCGTAAAAGAGAGGCGGGAAGTATTCCCTGAGCATCCTGAAGTTATCAGAGCCGTGCGTATTATGGCAGGCAGAGCAGTCTTTCTGCCTTATGGGGCCGTGGTGGTCATTATTCTCGGCAAGATAAGCCTTCATATCGAGAATTTTACCTGAAGGGGTGTCAAGAGGCTTGTCATGGCAGTTCATGCACAGGTCAACCGGCTTTGCAATAAGCTGTTTTGCATAATCGGAGAAGTGCGGGTCATGGCAAGCGAGACACTTCTTTTCAGTATCAAGCCCCCCGTGTTTTACAGACGCTTTTGCTATCCACTCTTTTTTATCCTCATGACATGTGAAACATAGTTCCCTTGTCCCGTCGGCTTTAAAATTAAATTCATGTTCGCCCGCATGAGGGCTATGGCAGTTGGTGCAGTTGTCTGCAACAGGGGCGTGAGCAAATTTTTTGCTTTTAGACATTTCAGCTTTATCCGTATGGCAGGTGTAACAAACTTCATTACCGTCAGCCATCAGCATCCTTGGGAAGTTGCTCTGATGCGGGTCATGGCATACAGCACATTCTCCGGTCGCAACCGGGCCATGGACATACTTGCCCTTTGCCATGCTTTCGTTATGACAAGAGAAACAGAGCTTCGGGGCCTCGCTCTCAAGCTGGAATTTAAAGTCGGATTGATGCGGGTCATGACAGCTTGTGCACATGCCCTCTTTAACAGGCGGGTGCACGTTCTTCATCTTATCCTTCTTGTCATGGCACTGATAGCAAAGGCCGGCCACATCATTCACTGGTTTGAATTTATGTTTGCCGTTAAGCGGTTCGTGGCATGCGTTGCATTCTCCCACTGCGACAGGCCCGTGCACAAATTTCCCTTTGCCCATTGCGGAATGGCATTGCGATGTCACGCATGTATTTGACTCAGCGTATGTCAGCGAGCTACCGGAAAAAGATAAAAGACCAAACAAAATAACTGCGAAAGCCCCAAGAATAATGCTTTTGCTCCCCTTATTCATGACCCCTCCGTTAAAATTAATTTTGTAAATGAGTATAATTATAGAATAGACAAGCTGAAAAGTTAAACAAGCTTGCTCTTGTCTGCCCGGGACTGTTTAATAATAGTACGGCGGAATCTTTAAACTCATTATGCACATAAAGAAATTGATAGAAATAGCGGAGAAATTGCGGAGCCCCGAGGGCTGTCCTTGGGACAGGGAGCAGACGAGGGAGAGCCTTAAGCCTTTTCTTGTAGAGGAAATGTATGAGCTCATTGATGCCATGAATGCGAATGACCCGGAAGAAATGAAGGAGGAACTCGGCGACCTTCTTTTTCAGATAGTGCTTCACTGTCAGCTTTTAAAGGAGCAAGGATTGTTTGATATTGATGATGTTGCCGAGGGGATCGCGAATAAGATGGTTTCGAGGCATCCTCACGTTTTCAGCGATAAAGAGTTTAAGACATCTGATGACGTGCGCAAGTGGTGGGACGAACATAAGAAAAAAGAGGGGAAGGCTCCTAAATCCGCTTTCGACAGGGTGCCGAAGACGTTGCCTGCCCTGTCTATGGCAAAGACTATTCAGGAGAAGGCAACAAAGGTCGGTTTTGACTGGGAGAGCATAGATGATGTCCTTAAGAAACTTGATGAAGAGGTTGAAGAGTTCAAAGGCGCTTTTGCTGGCAAGAGCCACGGCGACATAGAGTCTGAACTTGGAGATATGCTGTTTGTTATGGTGCGCATTGCGAATTTCGTGAATGTTGACCCTGAGATCGCGCTTAGAAAGACGATCAAGAAATTTGTCTCCCGCTTCAATCACATGGAAACTGCGGCCTCAGAGCAGGGGCAGAGACTTCCTGATATGACCTTGGAAGATATGGAAGTTTTATGGAATTTGGCTAAGAAAAAATATAAGTAGTTTTTGTATAGTGTTACCATTTTATGGTTCCAAGCCCCATAAATTCAACTCCCAATGTAAACTGGAATTCATCAGGTTTTTTTGTGAAAGAAGCCATTATTGACCAGCATTGACTCTTGTAAGTTGTTCTCAGGTTTGATTCCTGAACCCCTGCGCCTTTAAGGTCATACCACATATTTACATACAGGAATATTGGAAAGAGTTTTCCGTTGATTTTCATGGGTCTGCTTGTGCCGCCGTCAATACTGACCTGATCAAGCTGGGCTGATTGGCGGAAGTTCTTGCCTATGCCGATAAAGCCTGTTTTATTATTCAGCCTGGTTGAAATGATGCTCTCTGTTATGCTCGATTCGTAGATGTCATATGATGCGTTAATGTTAAAGGTTATCATATTGCTTGCCAAACTGCCCTCTGCCAGGACCGGACTGAAGGGGTATTCATTGTTAAGGAAACTGTAGCTTTGCGAGAGCCTGAATCTTGCGTCTAAGCCGGCTGTGTTAAATCTCTCGAACCTGTTAGTGAATGCATATTTTAAGCTGCTCGTATCTGATATTGTGTCAGTTGCGTCAAAAGAGGGGAAGTCCTCATCATCTGCCGGAGGGATATACGTATATTCCAAAGCAGGCTCGATAATATGAATGAAAGAAGGATATCTTTTAAAAAGCTTTGTTGTTAAAATGGTGCGCAGGTCAATAAAGAGGCGGTTTTTATTCTCATCCGGGTCGCTGAGAAGATAAGAGATCTCTCTCAGCCCTGCTTTCTGTGTCAGATTTATTAATTTTCCATAGCTGAAATAGAGATTTGGATTTATATCCAGCCTCTCTCCTCTCTGCCCTTCCTTTCTCCAGAAATTGGTGCCTTTTGCCGCCATGTCAAAGGAGAAATTTCCAATGGATTTTGTGTTAATGACCAGCCCTATTTCAGGGAGGCGCTGGGGAGTTGTGTCTGAACTTCCCTCAAGACTCTGCAGGTATTGGCTTAAGAAATAAGCCCATCCTCCGTTAAATGTTTTTGAAAGGTAAAGGTTTGACTCAAGACTCTTTTGCAGGGTTTCTTCTGACTCAGAGTCGAGAATAATGTATTTTAATGACGGCGACACATTTCCTCTTATAGAGGTTGAGCCGAGTTCATCGTAATAATCGAATTTATTCACTGCATTAAGTCTTAGATAGCCGGAAATATCATACGGCAGGCTCAGGTTGTTATATGCTTTAATTTCATAGAAATCCCTGTTGAGGTCTTGGTCCTTAAGATGGTATAGCCATATCTTCCCGTTGTTTTGAGGGTTTATTATATATCTGTATTCAAGACCTTTACCGAGTCCTTTCTTACTGTAATAGTCCAGATACAATGTGGCATCCATGTTCTGTTTCATTGCCCAGAAAATGCCTTGCTTATATGTAAAACCTTTTGTACTGCTGGTGCCAAGCACCGGTGTAAGCAGCCCTGTACGGCGTTTATCTACAAGGGGTATCCTGAAATATGGGACATAGAAAAGAGGGGTATCTTTAACGTAAAAGGTCATCTTCTTTGCTTCTATGCTTTTGTGCTGGACTGTTTTTATGTCTTCCGCTGAGATATGCCATGCCGGCGGCTCTGCATTGCACGTTGTTACGGTGGCTCTCTCCATGTCAAAGTTATTCTCTCCGATCTTCTTTATGTCGCCTCCGCGGATATGGTAATTGTCTTTTTTGTAGAATATATAGCTGTTATAAATTGTGCCGAGCTTTGTTTTGAAATTCAACTCTGCCCTCGCGGCATTAATAATTGTTTCTGAATCTTCATACACAACATTTCCTACAGCAACAGCATCAGATGTGATATTGTTAACATTTATTTCATCTGCGATGAGGGTTGTGTCTCCTGAGACTATCCTGGCGGAGCCTTTGGCTGTGTAGGTTCCTGTTTCAGAGATATACTCTAAATGATCAGCAGAGATATCAATGGATTCCTGCGCTAAGGCGGCTGGAATGAGCAATGAAAGATGAAAAACGAGAAGTAAAATAATGATGGAAAGAGATGAAAAGAGGGAACGGAGACACGGATATATGAGGTTTAAAATATAACGTAATCTTCTGTTTTCCCATGCCATGCGCCTCTTCATTTTTTATTATTCCCGCAGATCGGACAGAACTCCGGCGTGGCTTAAAATCTCTTTTGCCTCGCCCGTAGTGTAAAAAGAGCCTGTCACAAGGATAATATTTTCTTCCCGCCATTCTTTTTTGGCATACGTTAAAGCATCAGCCACGCTGCTGGTCTTTACAATTGAATACGTTCTGCAATCTTCATTACGCTCTTGAATCTTTAATGCTGTATCGAATAATTTCTCAGGAGATGCCGCTCTCTCTCCTTTTGGTTTTGTTAGCACTACAGTTACGGCGATTTGCATAAGCGGCTTGAGAATCCCCTCTATATCCTTATCGCTCATAACCCCGATAACCGTGATGATTCTCTTGCCCGGGAAGAGTTCTTTTGCTGAGACGGCAAGGCTGTCTGCTGCTCCGGGATTATGGGCGCCGTCAAGTATAATAACCGGATTTTCCGATACACGCTCAAGCCGCCCCTCAATAGTTGTTTTTAAGAGACCATTTCTGAGAGATATATCCGTGATATGAACTCCTTCTCTGCGTAAAATCTCACAAGTCCTTACAGCCATAGAGGCGTTGTAAAGCTGATGCCTTCCCGAAAGTGGCAGCGATAGATTCTTAAACTCACTCTCTCCGATGTAATCAAAAGTAATATGTTTATCATCCATCGAGAGAAGAGCGCTTTTGAAATCTCTGCCATATACATGAAGTTCAGAATTGCGCATCTCGGCAATATCCGTTATCTGCTTAATTGCTTCAGGCGCCTGAGCATATGTTACGACAGGCGTTTCCGGCTTTATGATGCCTGCCTTTTCAAAGGCAATATCAGATATGCTTGAACCTAAGAATTCGCTGTGGTCAAGGCCGATACTTGTGATGACGCTTACATCAGGCAGAATTACATTTGTGGCGTCAAACCTGCCGCCCATGCCGGTCTCAACCACCGCCCAGTCAACTTTCTCTGATGCAAAATAATGGAAAGCTATTGCAGTGGCAAACTCAAAGAAGGTCAATTTTAAATCTGTTCCGGCAATAATATCCTGAATATATGATGTAATGGAGAGAACCTTATCCTCGGTTATTTGACAGTTGTTTATTTTTATACGCTCGGTGAAACTCAAAAGATGAGGAGAGGTATAGAGGCCGACCCTGAAACCGCTTTCAGTAAGAATTGAGGCAATTGCCGTGGCTGTGGAGCCTTTGCCGTTTGTCCCTGCGATATGGACTGAGCGAAAGGAATTTTGAGGCTCTCCAAGTAACCCCATCACCTTTGTTATATTTGAAAGCCCGAGCTTTATTCCGAGGCTCCTCAG
>JBFLVX010000119.1:0-7098 GCA_040758255.1 Nitrospirota bacterium | reverse complement strand
TTACGAAGTAGAGACACGTGTTCTGAATCAGGCGGTTAAGAGGAATTTGAGTCGTTTCCCAGAAGATTTTATGTTCCAACTTACTCAAGATGAAATGGGAAATTGGAAATCACAAATTGTGATATCCAATAAAGACAAATAAAGACAAAATGGGTTTACGAAAAGCCCCCTATGCCTTTACTGAGAACGGCGTTGCAATGTTATCAAGCGTGCTTAGCAGTGAAAGGGCGGTCGAGGTCAATATCCAGATTATGCGTACGTTCACGCGACTGCGTGAGATGCTTCTTACACATAAAGATTTGCAGCGAAAAATTGAGGACATGGAGAAGAAATACGATCACCAGTTTAAAATCGTCTTCGATGCTATCCGCCAGCTCATGGGGCCCCCTGAAGCGCCGAAGAAAAAGCCAATTGGGTTCAGGCGGGAGCCGGATAAATGAAGAGAGTGACTTTTTCGTAACTCGGCAGTCATCAGGGCGTTTAGGTATAAATATTAACACTCAATATCATATTTATCGAATAAAATTGCATGACTGAAAATCAGTGTAATATGAAGGCAATAATGAAGAGTTTAATTGCGCCAATAATTGCCGGTATTGTTGCTGGACTAGTAGCTGGTTGGATTTTGAATATTTACCAAAATAGAAGTGATAGGAATAAAGTTATTGCTAATTTAACAGTTGAGATTACAAAGAACCTGCCTTTATTAAAACAGTATCTTAATGATATTGCTGATTACAGGTATAACGTTAATAAACCTGAGGAGATATATAATCTCCAATATCGTATCTTTTATACAAATGCCTATCAGAGTGTAAAGCAAAATTTGTCACTTGTCGATAATAAAAGCATGGAAAATATATTGTTGCTTTATCACAATTATGATCAACTTCAGAAGGTAGTCCCCTACAGTCTTATCCCCCAGCAAGATAAACCTATTGGAGAGTATGGCTGGCATCGAGTTGGTGGACCTCCTGTATGGAAGGTTTCTTCATTAAGGGCTGAAGAGATTTTGAATGAGAAGAAAAAGATTTTAGAAGACTCAATTTCATTATCAGAGGCTATTTTAGATAAACTGCATGATTGAAGAAAAAAACCTAAACACGCTGCGCATAAACGAGTGCCTCAAGACACTTTTTCGGAATGTGGTCGGTTTGAGGAGTTTGAGAGAGAAAAGAGGGTCTTTAAATGTGCTGTATTCCCATTATCCACATTTATTATGCTCATTGTTGAATGACGCAGTCCGAGTTAATTAATATTGCAATGATAAAAAATATAAGCATAAAAACCGCTTCAAGAACTGAGTTTGTAAATATCACCTCAAGCGTTCAGAAGGCTGTGACTGAATCAGGCATAAAAAGCGGAATATGTTATGTCTATGTCCCGCATACTACGGCAGGTGTAACGATCAATGAAGGCGCAGACCCTTCTGTTGTCGAGGATATAATCACTGCGCTTAATAAACTCATCCCTCATAAAGCAGGCTACAGGCACATGGAGGGGAATTCTGATGCGCATATCAAGACCTCGCTTGTCGGCACTTCCCAGTCAGTAATAATAGAAAATGGGAAACTTCTCCTCGGCACATGGCAGGCGATATTCTTCTGCGAATTCGACGGGCCGAGAAGCAGAGAGGTGTCGGTCAAGATCATCCACTCCCCTGCATTCACAGGCACTTATAAGCCATAAAGGCAAAAGTATGTCTCGGAAATTGATTAATCTTATTCATTATAACAAACCAATTATGTTAAAGTCAGTTATCGGAGAATTATGATAAGGAGGGATGATGAGCAATAGATTGAACGAGATTCTGACTGAGATCAGGGAACTCGAAAAGAGTGTGCAGGAAGAGCTGAAACGGAGAGAAGAAGAGCTTAAATACAAGGTCAGGAAAGGTAGGGTAACCTTTGAGCATGGGTATGCAAAGCTCCACAAAAAACTTTCAAGGTCATTGCTCCCATATGTGTTCAATGCCCCAATTCTTACAATACTGTCAACTCCTGTCATATATTCTATGATCATCCCGGCTGTCCTTATGGATTTAGGCATAACAATATATCAGGCGATCTGTTTTCCCATTTACGGGATACCAAAGGTTGAACGGAGCGATCATATTATACTCGACCGGCACTACCTGAAATACCTCAATTTTCTTGAAAGACTTAACTGCGACTATTGCAGTTATTTTAACGGCCTTGCATCATACATCACAGAAATTGGCGCCAGAAGCGAGCAGTACTGGTGTCCCATAAAGCATGCCTCCGGAAATGCGCAGCGTCATTCCCGCTATCACAAATTTTTCGATTACGGAGATGCGGATGCATACAGCGCAAAACTCAAGGAACTAAGAAAAGAATTAGGGGACACATCCGATATATAGAACTTAGCTATCTTTAACAATCCGCGCTTATCCTGCGCTTTCACATAAAACCCCCGATTTTTAGTACTATAAAATCATGCCAAAGCATCAAAAAAGATACGGAATGCTGATAAACCTGAACAGGTGCGTCGGCTGTTACGCCTGTCAGGTCACATGCAAGGCGTGGCACAACCTTCCATTCGGGGTATTTAATATTAGGGTGGAGACTTATAAGTCAGGCGAGTTCCCGGATATTAAGAAGTCATTCCTGCCCCTCCTCTGCAATCACTGCAATAATCCCAAATGTATTGAATCATGCAAAGAAGACGCCCTCTTCCAGACCCCTGAAGGCATTGTAATGCTGAATGAAGAGGCCTGCACAAGCTGCCTGAGTTGTTTTGACGCATGCCCGTATAAGGCGATTGAGATGAATCCATATACAAATAAAGCCGTCAAGTGTGATTTTTGCTACAGCCTGCTTCAAAAAGATGAGCTACCGGTATGTGTAAGGAGCTGTATGGGAAAGGCGATTTCGTTCGGAGATATAAATGATGAAGAGAGCGAAATATCCATCGCTCTGAAAAATAATCAGATAAAGGTCATAAGTTCTGAATATGAGACAAATCCCTCGGTATTTTATATCAGCAGGCAGGAGGAAAGCGGCGCGCCTTTAAAGAAGTTTGACTTCAGAAAAGCTCTATACACACCGTCAGCATCTGCCAAGGCAATGCGGATCGTTGAGGACGAGAGCGCAAAGGGAAAATATGTATACACATCGGATGTAATGTGCCCGTCGGAATGCGGCATTGTCGTCTATGTTGAAGACGGAGAGGCCAAGAAGATTCTTGGCAATACACATTCTCTGATTAACTACGGAGCATTCTGTGCGAAGGGTGCTTCAGGTCTTCAGATGACTTACTCCCCTCACAGGATAAAGACCCCTTTAAGAAGAACGGGAGAGCGAGGCGAGGATAAATGGGAAGAGATAACATGGGAAGAGGCCGCTGATTATATCGCCAAGAAACTCATTGGGATAAAGAAAAGATACTGCCCGGAATCTGTATTCCTCGATACCGGTGATGTTACTGACCGAGAGGCGTTGTCCCGCCTCTTCCACGCTTTCGGCACGCCGAACACATTCAATCATGGCAGCATCTGCGACCCCAACCGCAAGTGGGGGCAATGGATAATGACAGGAGATGAAAGGCCTCTTCCGGACCTTCAGCGCCCGATGTTGATCAGGGATAAGAACGGCAAAGCCTCTCTCCAGTATAAACATGACGCAAAGCTTATCTTGAACATAGGCGTAAATCCATTTGTCGCCACAAGGTTTAATTACATGTCAAAAGGCATCCCCGCGGCAAGAGAAGAGAATGGATGCAAATACATCGTCATAGACCCCTCCCATACAAACTCTGCCTCGCTTGCGGATAAGTGGCTGCCGATAGTGCCCGGCACGGATGCAGACCTTTTAGCAGCGATGCTCTATTACATTATCAACAATGACTCCTCAGGCTCAAGATACATTGACCATGATTTTATTGAGAGATATACGACCGGCTGGCCTGAATTTAAAGATGCTTTTCTTGAATACACAATGAAGAGAGACCCCGCGAATAATATGTTTTACTTCACCCCTGAATGGGCGGAAGAGAAGACCGGAATTAATAAGAGCGACATAGAGGAGACAGCGCATCTATTTGGAATAACAAAGCCCGCATCAATCGAGATAGGGATGCACGGCACATCCCATCATACAAACGGAGATGTCACTTCAATATTGATGACCGCGCTCTGCCTGATAACCGGCAATATGGATGTGCCGGGTGGTCTTGTATTCATTGACTCTCAGAAGCCTAAAAAAGGGAGTGTAACCGTTGGAAAAGAGTTTTTAGAAAGAAGCGTTATCAGGAAAATTAACGGCAATGACGTCTACGGCAGATTATCCGAACTGAACAAAGACTTTTACGGCGATCATCCTGCAGCGTTTAAAGGGGTAATAACGGATATACCTGAAAAGATACGGAATGGCGTAAAGATAAAGCACGGGACTTTCAAGGGGTTAGAGTATCCTGTCAAGGCGTACATTTCAAGGGCAGGCAATCCGACAATAACAGCGGGCAGCACCCCTGACTGGATAGATGCCGTGACATTGAAAGATGGGGACGGCAGGTACAGTCTTGAATTAATGGTATTCATTGACACGCATATTAATGTAACCGGCAGATATTCTGATATTGTTCTTCCTGAAGCCGGTTTTCTTGAGAGGATGGGGGTGAGCGATGTCTATACCATGAGCCCTGAGCTGGCGATACGTGATCAGGTGATCAAACCGCTTCATAAATCCAAAACTGATTATGAGATAATGATCGCGCTCTCAAATGCATTAATAAAGAGCGGGGATACTGACATTAAAGCCAAAGACTTCAGAGAGAGGTACAAGAATGAAGAGGAATTTATAAATGAGATATTAAGCGATGCGCCTGGTTTTTATAATATCGGCGAGCCCCTACCCTACCCTGACCTTCCAGAGGGATGCAAAATAACAGGCGTTCCCGATAATCCAAGAGCATATCTTGAAGATAAGTTGATAAAGAGAGGCGAGCCGCTCACTGTTGACTGGCTGAGAAGACATAACGGCGTTGCAGTTTGGCCTGCAAGTTATTACAGGTATAAAAAATCGGACGGCTCTCCATCCGGCATATATCCAAGGACTGACTCAAAGAAGTTTGAGTTTAAATTCAGTTTCCTTGAGAATATCAATAAAAGGCTTGGAACAGATTATCCGGAGACATTCTACTGGTCGGAATGCAAATGGAACCCCAAAAACCCTGCGTTTAAAAAAATGAGCGACGAGTATCCGTTTCAGTTAATAACCGGCAGGGTGCATCACTCCATGACAATGACAACGGTCTGCCCGTATCTCGCAGAGACTGAAACCGAATGCATGAAGCCGTTAAATGATGATTTTTACTACGCAATGCCGAAACTGAATGATATTTCGAACGAATATGGTATCCCTGACAATGAAGAGATATTTTTTAAAGCAGGCAGCGTATCAATTCCTCTCTTTGCATTTAACAGGAGAGACGGCGAAAACCTTCGCATAAAAACAGGCGACATTATAATCCTTGAAAATCCTCAAATGAAGAGGATCAAAGGCAAGGCGCTTTTAACGGATGAGATAATGCCAGGTGTCATCAAGACCGCTTTTGGTCCCGGGGGGCAAAAGGCATCAGGCATAGGATTTATGAATGAGACCGCTGAATACACTCCGAACATCAATGACCTCCATGACCCTGAAAACTTCAACAGGCTTACCGGAACTCCGGGTTTCGGGGATATAATGGTGAAAGTCATAAAAGAGAAAGAAGCTTCTGTAAATCCATGACAAGCTGTAAAACTATCTAAGAAAAGAGCATGATTTTGTTAGCTAACTAACAAAATTGATGCTTATTATTTGACTTTCCACGCATCTTTCAAGTAAGTTATATACGTCTTACACGTCGCGGGGTGGAGCAGCCTGGTAGCTCGTCGGGCTCATAACCCGAAGGTCAGAGGTTCAAATCCTCTCCCCGCTACCAATTTAGAATCAAGGACTTGCGGTTTTCCGTGAGTCCTTTTTTTATCCACTCTCCCTAAAATAGCACCCTTGCATCCAGAACTTCACCTCAACACCTTAAAAGATTCAGAATTCAACATTGATTTGAGATTTACCTTTACAACTTCATCTTTTTATAAGATAATTTGATTACAGAGATTCTCTCTGACGAGGAATTTTTGAACGGGAAGTTGAGAAATCAGGTCTTTTGAAAGAGAATGAATCCATATTAGAGTACTATGAATTTTGAATTACCGAAATGGAATATAAAAAAGTGGACATCTTAGAAACCATAAAACGATATGTAAGAATCTACAATTGGGTAGTTATACTTATTATATCTACTGTCTTACTTGTAAATGTAAGATTCCTCACTCAGGTGCTTAATTATATTCCCCTTCTCTCCATAGTTATTGTGCTATTTATTTTGTTGGGCCTCGTGTTAATAGGTTTTCTCGTACTCAAAAATATTACTGGGACTGTTTTTAACAAGGTGGTTGAATATAACAAAGAAATAAGTTTGCTTTTAATTTCCAAAGAGAAAGAGATAACAGAGCGTAAAAAAGCTGAGGATAACTTAAAAAGAATGCATGATGAATTGGAAAACCTTATTAAAGAACGGACCGTTGAGCTCTCGACTACTGTGCAGGCCCTTAAAGAGCAAATTGCCCATAGCAAAAAAACAGAAGAGCTGCTCCGTCAATCCAAACACGAGTGGGAAGAGACCTTCAACGCTATCCCCGATATAATTACAGTTCATGATAAAGATCTCAACATCATAAATGCTAATCAAGCAGCCAAAGAAATACTCAACCTCCCTGACTCAGAAATCACGAAGACAATAAAATGTTTTCAGTATTACCATGGACAAGACAGCCCGCCGGAGAGTTGCCCCAGTTGCAACAGCCTTATAACGGGTAAGCCTGTCACCTCGGAGATGTTTGAAGCTAATTTAAACAAGTTTGTTGAGATAAGGGCTGTGCCGCAGTACGATAAGAAGAATCAACTTGCAAGTTTGATCCACCTTGTCAGGGACATAACCGACCAGAAGCTTGCTGAAAAAAAAATTAAGAAGCAATTTGAGCATCTTAAGGCATTGCATTCGATTGAAAAGGCTATTAAAGCCAGTCTCGACCTT
>JBFLVX010000118.1:0-7189 GCA_040758255.1 Nitrospirota bacterium | reverse complement strand
ATCTTTGTCTACTGAAAAGAATACAACCGGCATATCTTTGGGAATTAATTTTAAAAAAAGCTTCGTAATTCTTTTATCTAACAAATTCAAATCCCTTGTCTCTACCATGAAATCTGCCAGGATATCATAAACGAATTTATCGCAAAGTATCACATCATTCGTAAATTTCAACGGCAGCCGGACTTTAATTATATACGCAAAGAAAGTATCAATAAGATGCAGGTACTGCACTATGAAAGCAATTACTCCCGATTTATGAAAGTCATGGATGCTGAATATTTTATCTCCTTTTCTTACTCTGCGGGTGATACCGGCGATTCTGCAAAAATAAAGTACCGGTTTAGTGAAAAAATAATTAAACCTTAGCCAGACACTTTTTGCCTTTATGCCCTTTCTGCCATACTCTTTTATTAATTCTTCAATAACCGTTGATTTGCCGCAGCCGTCTATTCCGGCAAAATAAATAAATCGTGGATTGTTCATAACAATTTATTGGTGCTTCTTTTGGAGTCAGATACATTCCAGTAATGTTCCAGCAAATTCTGCCAGTATTTTTCTTTGTCGGTATCTCTGTTTTGCACATTAAACAACAGATAACTCTGAAATATGATTGGTATATAATTCTTGTCAATTTTGCAGTGCGTTGCCAAATCCAGAAGAGAATTGTCAACAATTTCAGAAATATCTTGATCCGTAAAATAATTAAACACTGCGCCAAAATAAAAAACTAATAAAAAGAAGTCCCATAAAGGGACGCCTCTCCTTGAAAAAAATTCCCAATCTATAATCGCTGCCTGTTTACCATTATACAAAATACTTCCAGCCCATAAATCTCCATGCATCCAGACCGAAATAAGTTTACTTTCCAGGATTTCATCAATCTGAGCTTTCAATATTTTTAACTTCAATGAGTGTCTTTTACCCAACTCAGTTTTACTAAAGACTTCAAGAGGATTGTAGAAATATTTGTGAAAATCTTCCAAAGACAAGAACTGTTCCTGACAGTTAAAAACAACTAATTGCTCTTTGCAGTTACGTAAGACATCAATATATATATCTTTTCTCCTCTTTCCAGATAAGAGTTTCAGATAATCGTTAAAAGGCATTCCCTCAACAGCCCTTTCAAAATACAAAGCGCTCTTATCAGATATATGAAATGCAATCGGTTCCGGGATTAAGATCGATTTACTGTTTTTGAATTTATCATATACTGTTTTGGTATTACTGAATTCCAATTCTATAGAACTTTTATGTTGTACAGAACCTGCTTTTGCCACAGCAAAAGGATGTTTATCAAAGTTTTTAAATAAAATAATTGCGAGTTTATCATTTCTTCTCTGCCACTTACTATTGCGGATTATAAAATTAATTTCTTCAATTTTTTCAGAATTAAGTAAAAACAACTCTCTGTTAGTCTTAATAAACTCTCTTATATCATCAATTGCATCTGATATTTTATGAGGTAATCGCTTCTCTCGCGTTAAAATTGTTTTGATAAGAAAATATATAAAAGTATGGGGAAACGCAAATTTAATTATATTTATCAAAAATTGAATTTTTGCATTCTTTGAAAAAAGAAAATTATTAACAAAGAAAATAACAGCATTCTTTTTGTTTGAGAAATAAAATTGAGGCTTTTGGCTGGATGGAAATGCAAAAAAGGTCATTAATTCCTGTTGAGGTACCTTTGGTATAGTCTGTTATAATTTGCCGCCATTTCTTTGATACCGAATTTTTCTCTTACAGTTTCAAATCCTTTCAAAATCAATTGCCCTCTTAATTTCTCATCAGCAAGAAGAACTTCTATTGCATTTGCCAGGGCATCCGCATTTGCAGGCGGCACAAGCC
Source organism: Nitrospirota bacterium (assembly GCA_040758255.1). Classification (GTDB taxonomy): domain Bacteria; phylum Nitrospirota; class Thermodesulfovibrionia; order UBA6902; family UBA6902; genus JACRPZ01. The sequence goes on along the minus strand of JBFLVX010000118.1, from coordinate 5,341 downwards.
ATCCATTTTTCTCATGTGTTACTATCTCAGGCACGCCGTCTACATTTGTAGCTATCACAGGGCATGATGATGCCATGGCTTCAATTACAACTAAAGGGAGCCCTTCTCTCAAGGAAGGCAAAACAAATACCTTCATTAACTTGAGCAGATTGTATATATCATACCTTCTGCCTAAAAATACGAAATTATTTTCTAATTTATACTCTGTAATTATCTCTTTAAATTTAGCTTTATCAGGGCCTTCCCCAATTATCAGGCAGCACAAATCCGTGAAGGTTGTTTTGAGTTTCCTGACAGCTTCAATTAAGTAAATCAAGCCTTTTTCATCGTCAATGCTGCCCACAAAACCGATAATATTCCGGTCATTTTTTATCCCCAATTCTTTTCTTAATAACTCAACTTCGTCTTTATTGATATTACTGAATTTTTCAATATCAATCCCGGCATATATTGGTTCTTCAATATATTTCTCCTCTATTTTTTCTTCATCAATCAGGTAATTTCTAACAGCTAAAGAAAACGGAATTATGGCATCAGTAAATCTTGACATCTTTTTATCCAGAAAATGATGTATTGCTCCCCCCCATTTATTATGAACGGAATACAGGACAACCGGCACTCTTGAAAGCTTTGTAAATAATCTTCCCCATAACGCTGCCCGAAAATGGTGAAAATTTACAATATCAGGTTTGAAATCTTTAATGTATTTATAAAATCTGAATAATGATATAAAGTCGAGGTTGTTTTTCATTCCAATTACATCAATCTTAATATCGGTATGCTTGTTTAGATATTCGGCATAAGGGGAAAGATTTCTGAGGCACAAAATCTTTATTTCATAAATATCTTTTGGAAGATAATTATATAAGGCAATAATCAGCCTTTCAGCGCCTCTGTCAACAAAAACAGCTGATACCAGAAGAAGTTTTATTCTCTTTTTCATAACCAATTTTACCTGTAAATTAATTAGTAATATAGCATACAATTAGAATTAAATTAAAAATTGAGAAGCATTACACTTGCCTTAAAACGTGCGGTTAAATGATATTCTTTGCTATAATTATTCACGACAATTTAAATAGGGAGAAATAGAAACAATGAAGATTCTTATTACAGGCGGCGCGGGCTTCATCGGCTCGCATACTGCGGACAGGCTGATCTCTAAAGGCTACAAAGTCAGAATCCTCGATAATCTTCAAAAACCGGTTCATTTAAAAGGGATGCCTGATTACATAAACAAAAACGCGGAATTTATATTAGGCGATGTGAGAGATAAAGCGGCCCTTGAAGAAGCAATGAACGGGGTGGATGCTATTTATCATCTGGCAGCTTATCAGGATTATCTCCCTGACTTCAGCACATATTTTCATGTTAACAGCGTAAGCACGGCGCTTATTTATGAGATTATTGTCGAGAAGAATCTTTCTGTAAAGAAAGTTATAGTTGCATCTTCGCAGGCGGTTTTAGGCGAAGGGTTATACCGGTGTTCCGAACATGGAGATATAAGCCCTGACATTCGTCTTGAAAAGCAGCTTTCAAAAGGTGATTGGGAGCACCATTGTCCTCAATGCGGTGAATACATGCGGCACCTGTCCACGCCGGAGAGCAGGATCAATCCTCAGAATCAATATGCCTTGTCAAAATATTCACAGGAACAGATCGCTGTTAACTTAGGCAGGAGATACGGCATACCCTCAACAGCCATGCGTTATTCTATTGTTCAGGGACCCAGGCAGTCTTTCTATAACGCCTATTCAGGCGCAATGAGGATATTTGCCCTTAATCTTTACTTCAATAAACAGCCTTTCATATATGAAGATGGAAAGCAGATAAGGGATTACGTGAATTATCAGGATGTGGTTGACGCTAACATTCTGGTATTGGAAGATGAGAAGGCGAATTATCAATGTTTCAATGTGGGCGGCGGCAAAGGATTTACAGTTATGGATTTCTATGAAAGAGTACAGAATGTTACCGGCAGGCAGATAGAGCCGGTCATCTCAAAATATTACCGTTACGGAGACACAAGACATATCCTCTCAGATATAAGCAAGCTGAGGTCTCTTGGATGGGAACCTAAAGTCCCGATTGAAGAGAGCATAAGAGACTACTGGAAATTCCTCAACAGCCGGACAGATATTGAGGATATTCTCGATTATACTGAAAAGACCATGAAGAGCAAAGGGGTTGTGAGGGCTGTCCAGTAATGAAGGCCTTTCTTCTTGCCGCTGGCAAGGGCACGCGCCTGCTTCCTTTGACTTTAACCACTCCCAAATGCCTTGTGCCTATCTCTAAAAAACCCCTGATAGAATATTGGTTTGATCTTTTCAGACGTTATGGTATTAATGATGTTCTGATCAACACCTCGCATTTGGCTGAGAAGGTTAAAACATATATCGCGGACTCTTCGAGCGGCCTTAACATAAAGCTGACATATGAAGAGAGCCTCCTCGGAAGCGGCGGGACTGTGAAAAAAAATTGGGATTTTGTAAAAGGGGAATCCTCTTTCTTTATATGCTACGCGGACAACCTGACGAATATAAACCTAGAGAGGATGCTTGAATTCCACAACAAACATAAAAAAGACTTTACCTTGGCGCTTTTAAGAGTGCCGAACCCGAAGGAATGCGGTATTGTTGAACTGGATGAATATTCATCCGTGGTTTCTTTTAATGAAAAGCCGGAAAATCCTGTTTCGGATTTGGCCTTTGCCGGCATTATGTTAAGCAGTCAGAGCCTAAAAAATTATTTCCCTGAACGCGATTATTTTGATCTCGGCTTTGATGTGCTGCCACGAGTAACCGGCAACGCATCGGGATATATAATGAATGAATATTTATTGGATATTGGAACATATAAAAAGCTGGAGCAGGCTGAAGAAGATATTAGAAATGGCATGCTAAGCGCGGGATAAAGAGCTTTTTAAAATGTTAATATAAATAGTAAGTATTAAGGTGGATAGTCTGTAGGTCTTCAGGTGGACTGTCCTAACAGACTTATAGTCTAAACAACCTGAGTAGTTACAGAAAAGAGCCTCTATCGCACATACAGGAGTTAAGCATTGATAATATCTCAAACACCCTTAAGAATCAGCCTGGTCGGCGGCGGCACTGACCTTAAATCATTCTATTCTTTGGAAGACGGAATGGTCCTCAGCGCGGCTATAGACAAATACATTTATGTCATAGTAAAGGAGAGGTTCGACGAGAAGATATACATCAATTACAGCGTAAAAGAAATAGTTGATGAGGTGCCTGAGATCAAGCACGATCTGGTGCGCGAGGCGATGAAAAGGACCGGCGTCAGCAGCGGCGTTGAAATAACGACCCTCGCCGATATCCCCTCGGAGGGATCGGGGCTGGGCTCATCAAGCAGCGTAACGGTCGGACTCCTTAATGCTCTATATAATTTTAAGGGCATTCCCGTTACATCAGAGCATATTGCAAGGGAAGCATGCGAGATAGAGATTGATATCTGCAAAAAACCCATCGGGAAACAGGATCAGTATATTGCTGCTTACGGCGGCTTAAACAAGATAACCTTTCATCCTGATGATTCCGTATCGGTCTCCAGACTGCCTGTCTTTAACAGCAAACTCAGGAGATTAGGCTCCAACCTCCTCCTCTTCTTTACAAACAAGACAAGGAAAGCCGATGTAATCCTTGAAAAGCAGAAAGAAAGCACGGACAGCAAGAGAGAAGCCTTAAGAGCCATGAGGGATTTTGTTGCAAAGCTTGAAGATTATCTTATAGATGACAAGTTTGATGAACTCGGCAGGCTCCTCCATGAAAATTGGATCTTGAAGAAATCTCTCGTCAATACCATATCAAATCCCGACATTGATGATATGTATGAAAAAGCGATAAAGGCCGGTGCATTAGGCGGCAAGATATGCGGAGCAGGCGGCGGAGGTTTCCTTCTCCTCTACATTCAGAGAGACAAGCAGGAATCCGTAAGACACGCGTTAAAAGACTACCGGGAACTCCCCTTTATGCTCGACTCCTACGGAAGCAGAATAATTTATAATGTAAGGGGTTATTCGGCAAAATGAGAGATAAATTCAGTTCTGATTACCTGAATGAATTAAAAGAGTTATTGAATATCTTTCCTCATGACCGTTTTGAAGAGATCGGCAAGGCGCTGCTTTCAGCTTACGAAGATGAACAACAGGTCTTTATAATGGGTAACGGAGGAAGCGGCTCTACAGCCTCTCATTTCGTCTGCGACATAAACAAGGGAAGCTGCTTTAACCTTGATAAGAAGTTCAAGGTCTTCTGCCTGAATGATAATGTTCCTACCATGTTGGCTTATGCAAACGACCTGTCTTATGACAAGATTTTTGTGGAACAGCTTAAAAACTATCTGCGTCCGGGAGACGTTGTCATAGGCATCTCAGGCAGCGGCAATTCCGAGAACGTGCTTCAGGCCGTATCATATGCCAAGGAAAAAGGGGCAAAGACGGTCGGGCTGAGCGGCTTTGGCGGAGGCAAATTAGCCAAGCTGGCGGATATCCCCTTTGTAGCGCTGATCAATGATATGCAGAAGGTTGAAGATGTGCATATGATAGTGGTCCATATGCTGATGCAGTATCTCTGCAAGGCTTTGCAAACTCAAAAAAGCTGCTAACTACTCTTCAGACAGGTTCTATTTTCTCTTCGCAGGGGAAAATTTTTGCCTAATAGTTCTTATTATTATTGCAGTCTATGGCAAAGAGATCACCCACGACTCTTGTACCGGCAATAGGGGTTGCAGTCGCGACAAAACAGGGTGTTGAAGCTACGTTGCTTGCCGGATTATAGGGAATTGCCGGCGTTGCGGGAAGCGCAAAATTTAAGTATGTCCGGTAGGTAAAACTTCCATTCGGGTCTGGCCGGAATCCGGGCAAATCAATCTGTATATTGGCAGTGCCCGTGCGGGAAGGCGCATATACTGCCCTGTCCGCAAGATAGGCTTCCTGAAGCAGCCTCAAGGCATCAAGGTTTGTAAATGCCTCTGAACGTTCTGCCTTTTTAATCGATCCTACATATGCGGTCGTAGCTGCTGCTGCAAGAATCCCTATTATTGCTATGGTAATAAGAAGCTCTATTAATGTGAAGCCTTTTTTATCCATATTCCCTCCATCATTCTGCCAGAATTTTAAGTTTTAGGCAATCTTTTTTATTTTTCTTTCCCCTTAGGTTTAGGCGGGGGATTAATCATGAAAGTAAGCTCCCGTGCTGATTCTCCTCCGTGCCCGTCTGTAACGGAAACGGTAACAGGGAGATTGCCGGTGAATCCCTTAGGCACATTCCATGTTATAAGGCCTGTCCCTGAGTCAATAGTTATATTCTCCCCGGCGGAT
>JBFLVX010000117.1:0-7196 GCA_040758255.1 Nitrospirota bacterium | reverse complement strand
TACGGATAGATGGCTTACAAACGGTCGGCTTGTTACAGTAAAGAAACTGTTTTCTCTCTTTATTGCTGTTCTATTGTTTGGGGCTCTTTCTTATGCGACAATCAGACAAACTCGCGTTTGGGAAAATGATGAAACTTTATGGAATAAAGTAATCTCAATCTCCCCTGGAGACTTATTGGCATATTATTATCGAGGAGTCTACTATCGAGATAGTGAACAGTATGAAAAAGCCATAGATGATTTTAGCCAGGTCATTAAACTAAACCCATACTTTGCAGAGGCACACAATAACCTCAGTATGACTTATGCTCTTCAAGGTGAGCTTGATAAAACCATTGAGCATCTTGAAATTGCAATAAAGATAAAACCAGATTATCCAGATCTTCATTATAATTTGGGGCTTGTATATCTAAAAAAAGGTTCCCTTGATTCAGCCATAAGACATTTCAATACCGCCTTGAAGCTGAACCCGTATTATGCAGAGGCCGAAAACAACATCGGGGTTGCTCTTCTAAATAATAAATTATTCGACACGGCAATTAAACACTTTGAAAAAGCATTAAATATCAAGCCGGGCTATCCGGAAGCATATAATAATTTAGGCTTTGCATATGACCTTCAAGGAAACATTGACAAAGCAATTGCAAATTACACCCAGGCTTTACAGTTAAATCCAGGTTATGCAAAAGCACATCTAAACTTAAGTAATGCATATCGTAGAAAAGGCATGCTGTATAAAGCAGAAGATCATTTGCAGATTAGTAGACTCTTAACTAAAAACGGCAAACCCGATATACAATTGCCTGATAAGTGATATCCTTACTCAGCTTCTTAACCTGCCTGGATACCGTCAAATTTCCTGATGCTTCTATGTATTGAAAAGGCTGTCACAAATATATTCACCAGAAGCAAAACTAAAACAACTCCCCCGATTATCAGCCACGTCCTTTGGACAAATACGATCTTTTCAGATTCCTTTAAAAAGTATAAATATACCGGGATTATTTCCAGCGCCAGGGTGAAGAGCACAAAAAGTACCGATATAATCATGTAAGCGGTATTCCCTGTTTTGACTTCCTCAATATCGCTCTTCTTGATGGCGCCCTTCAGATCGGAAATGCTGAAATTAATTGAGATGCTTACCAAAGATAAAGAGAGCAGTACGGTTGAAAAAATTATTAAGCAGGTCAAGACCTTTTCAACATCTATAAAGAATGAGGAGAATATGGTCAATGCCAGCCCTAATAATAATATCGGGATAAAGAGGAAAATAAATTTTGTCATTATATATTTTTTGGATGTAATCGGAGAGGCCTTTATTACCCACAAAAAACTGCCTTCCGAAACAATAGCAGGATAAACAATCTTTGAAGATAACGAGGCCATTATGATCAGTATCAGGCCGAGATTGAAGAAGAGGACAAAGTATTTTATAGTTACGGCGTACTCAACCCAATTTAACGGGAGCGATGAGATGCTGACAAGGTAGACTATGATCAGCGAAAAGAGTATCAGATGCTGATGAATATTCTTGATATCCCTGATCTGGTATAAGAGATCTTTTTTCAGAAGCGTCAGCCTCTGAATGCCTAAGGGTGACAGTAATTTTTGAACCAGCCGTGAATAAATCGTTCCATTTGCAAGTCTGCTGGCATCTGAAGGGTGTTCACGTTCCCTCCCGGAAATTATGCCCCCGCCCTGCAAGAGGCTCCACCCTCTGTAATGATACTTCTTATATACCAAGATTAATAAAACAACTGTTAAATAAGAAGAAAGAATCAGCAGCGCGGCGAAGATTAAAGTATTGCTGAAATCTTTATTAAGAAAGTTAAAGAGAGATTCACTGAGCCATCTGTTGGGAAAAAGTATGAAAGAAGGAGTCCTGAGTTCAATTAAAAAGAGTTTCAGATTTGCAAATAGTTCAGGATTTACAAACCTCTCAGGCCTGAATATCCGCAAGAGAGTAATTAAAACAACTAATGTGGCAATTCCTGCGGATAATAAGAATCTCTTTATCTTTTTAATATGGAAAATCCCGGAGAGCATGATGGTTATGCCTATGCCGGCATTAACGGGAATTGTTGAAAACACCATAAAAAGCGCAAGGGAATAAAAATAATATATAAGGCTTGCATGAAATAAGATCCCCAGAGATACAAGCAGCGGTATGCCGAAAATTATAAGCATCCAAGATGTCTTCAGGTGCGTCTCAAGAAGCCTTGAAAAGAATAAGGATACCCTGTTCACTGGAGAAACGAGCAGTATCTCCAGTTCATTTGACTGGTAAAACCTGTCAAGCGACATTATAAATCCATTGATAATCTGACTGAAAAAGATAATCATGAAGACAACGGAACAACCCTTAACAAGCAGGACATCAAAGACCTCCGGAGACATCTTCTGCAGTTTGATCATGCCTTCATTTAAGAGTTGTGTAATGAGAAAAATAAATAGAACGCTTGAAAAAAGATAAAAGAATATCTTTTTGTAAAATGCCTTGTTGAAGCTGAGCAGGTCATTCTTTATTGACCAGAAGAGGGGGGACAAAAGTATTAAAAATTCTTTCATAGCGATTAAATTTTATCTATCATAATGTGAAGTAAGCCGAAGGAATATATCCTCGAGCGTCTTATCTTCAGATTTTGCGTAATGTTTCAAGTCATCGTTGCTGCCATGGGCAGCTATCGAACCTTTATTTAAAATCGCGATCTTGTCGCATATCTCTTCTGCAAGAGCTATGATATGTGTAGAGATAAGTATTGTCATCCCTTCATCCTTTGATTTGAATAAAATGTCTTTCAATAACCTTACGCCTTTGGGGTCAAGCCCGTTGTGCGGTTCATCCAGAATCAGTACCTTAGGTCTTCTCATAAAAGATGAGGCTAACACCAGCCTTTGTCTCATGCCATGCGAAAAATTACCGATTATTCCATCTCTCCAGTTGTAAAGCTCAAAGGTTTTTAAATACTCTTCCGCATTCTTTCTAAAGAGATCATAATCCAGATTATAGAGTCCGCTAATAAAGGAGAGATATTCCCATGCTGTCAATTTATCAAAAATATTGCTCTTTTCAGGAACATATGCCAGCGACATCTTTGCGTTAATCGGATCTTGGCTGATATCATGGCCGCCAATCCTGATAATCCCTGAGTCCGGGTTTATCAGGCCGACCATCATCTTTATTGTTGTTGATTTTCCCGCGCCGTTTGGCCCAAGCAGTCCGTATATCTCTGATTCACCAACCATCAGAGAGAGATTGTTGACAGCAATGAGTTCCCCGTATCTCTTTGTGCAATCTTTAATCTCAATCATGATGCCTCCAGAACCTCGATTTCAATCTTCTTTAAATCATCTATTATAGAAACAATATCTTCCAATGTCCCTTCTTTCAGCGGTATATGTGTCGCATCTGCCGGAAACTGCGCCAGACTCGGGTCTGCCGGTATCCATCTGTCAAGCCAGACCTCAGGCCAGGCATGAAAGTAAAAGTAGCCGCTTCTATATACAAGCCCTCCTATGAGGCGCGTGGGCAGACCGGCCGCGCGTGCATAGGTGGCAAACATTACGCATCTTTCAAGATAATCTCCATAGAGAGATTTATGTATCTCTTCGGAATTGCGCAGAACAAATCCGGGCATTGTCCTGATCAGGTTAAATAAGTAACCATTCAGGTACTCTGCAAAACTGAATGCATCATACTTGTGTGATCTGGCATATATCCGCCCTGTGTTTGCTAATGGTTCGTAATCAGTAAGAACCCATCTGTCAGGGTTTAGATGTTTATTAGAAGCCTGTTCCTTATAGGGGAAAATATAGTTTTTCTTTTTCAGCTCTTCTGCAGTTTCTCTCCTTACAATAAGGGTACCCTCCTTGAGCGTAGTAAGACTGTTTTCATAAAGTTTGGATTGGAAGTTATAGTCTTTTATCTTCACTCTCAGCAGATTTAAGTCTTCCGGATTAGCAATTAATTTATTTGATTGAAAAACCGGCAGTGATGTATAGTCTAACAGCGCCCTGTCATCAGACTCTTTCGCAATACTCTCAAGCTCGGAATAAAACACAGCCCCTAAAGGGTATTCTTTTTTTATAAGAGCGCCTTGTTCATTGCTCCATAAGATTGTGTCACCCGCCCTGAATTTATACAGATTAAAGACATTTGCCCCTATTTTCACAGGCCTGACTTCTTCCAGCACAACCTGTACATCATTAATAGAGAGTTTTGCAAGGTCCAACATTGAGACCTTAAAAGAGCTACCGGTCACAGGCATGTTCTGATTCAGTATTGGGATAAGAGTTAGAGAGTGATAGAAACTCTTATTATTAATCTCGATCTTATGCGTCTTTCTATGTTTCGCAGATTCAAGAAAAAAGATAATAGCATCATCTTCAAAACTACCGCTTGCCCTAATGCCTTCCTCCCCTTTAAAAACTGATGAGTAGTCAACGGATTTAATCTTGTAATCATTATCCGTAAGCAGCCTCACCTCTTCAGTGAGGAGGGTCTCTTTACCGTTTTTATAGACCTTCATCTCTTCCTTCTCAGTGATGATTATCTCATCCCCGGCTTTTTCAAAGGCTGTCACAGCAAAACCAACCTTTTTCGTTCCATTATAAATATCATACCAATTGCTCGTTTTACTGAACGCTTCCTTTATAATTTCCTTATTCTCTAAAGGAACTCCCGCGTAATTCTTATATAAAAGGAGAGATATCAGGGCAAGCCATAGGCAGAAAACAAGTGCATTTATTATTTTCATTGCTTTCACGATAACCTATAATAAATATTTTTTTGCTGCTTCGCAAGGATATTCAGAGACTGGGGGTTAAAGAAAAAGGGCAATCTGTTCTGCTTTGTCTTCAGGCGTAAATACCGGATAATTATTATCAAAGCAGGCGGTGCAGTAATTCTCAGAGTCCTGGACAACTTTTTTCAATCCTTCAAGGCTTAAATAATTCAGGCTGTCAGATGTTACATATTTCCTTATCTCATCAATGCTGTGGGTTGCGGCTATGAGCTCCTTCCGGGTAGGGGTGTCAATGCCGTAGAAACACGGGCCTATTGTCGGCGGCGAGCTTATCGTAAGGTGCACCTCTTTGGCCCCTCCGACCTCCCTCAGCATCTTGACGATCTTTTTGCTTGTTGTCCCCCTGACAATGGAATCGTCAACCACGATTATCTTCTTGCCTTCAAGAAGTTTTCTTACTGGATTCAGCTTGAGCTTCACTCCGAAGTGCCTTATCGCCCCTTGCGGCTCTATGAACGTCCTGCCCACATAGTGGCTTCTGACCAGACCGAAATCAAACGGTATCCCGCTCTCTTCTGCATAGCCTATAGCTGCCGGCACTCCCGAATCAGGCACAGGGATGACAAGGTCAGCTTTTACAGGGTGCTCTCTTGCAAGCTGACGGCCAAACTCTTTTCTGATGCCGTTTACGTTCTGGTTGCCGAAGATGTAACTGTCAGGCCTTGCGAAGTAGACGAATTCAAATATACATGAGGCCCTCCTGTGAGAGCAGAGAGGCTTGAGAGACCTCATGCCTTTTTGATTTATTATGACCATCTCCCCGGGCTCAACATCGCGCACATAATCAGCATCTATAAGATCAAATGCGCATGTCTCAGAGGCAAAGACATAAGCTCCGTCAAGCTTTCCGATACTCAAGGGCCTGAATCCATAAGGGTCCCTTATCGCAATAAGCTCGCTCTCAGTCATTATGAGGAGGCTGAAGGCTCCGTTGAGCCGGCCCATCGCATCTATAATCCGCTCATAAAGACCATCGCCTTTGGAATTTGCTATCAGGTGGACTATGACCTCGCTGTCAGAGGTTGACTGGAATATTGCGCCGTCAGCCTCCAGTTCGCTTCTAACTTCCATTGCATTTACAAGGTTGCCGTTATGAGCGATAGCAAGAGAGCCTAAGGAGAAGTTTACTGTTATTGGCTGAACATTCTTCAGGACGCTTGAACCTGCGGTTGAGTAACGGTTGTGGCCGATTGCGATATCGCCGGGAAGGCGTTTTAATCTCTTTTCGGAAAAGACATCCGCAACAAGGCCAATGGATTTTTCTATATACAACTGCCTTCTGTCCGAAGAGCATATGCCCGCGCCTTCCTGTCCCCTGTGCTGTAGGGCATGGAGCCCCAGATAGGCCATGTTTGCGGCCTCAGGATGGCCGAAGATGCCGAAGACCCCGCATTCGTCATGGAACTTGTCCTGGGAGAGCGATGAAATGTGAATGTTCTTTCTCTTGTAACTCAATTTATTCCAGCAGAAAGCAGTTGATTTTTGCGTATTTAGTATAACATCTCAGGGGCTAAAACTTCCTTAACTGCGGTTACTATCTTTTTTCACACCATTCCCTTGCATTCTGGAATATTTTAAGCCAGGGGGAAACCGCCAGATTCTTTTTCCACTCCTCAGGCATCCATCCCCACTGCCATTTGAGGAATGTCCTCTCAGGATGAGGCATAATCGCCAGATGCCTCCCGTCAGGAGAGGAGAGAGCCGCAATGCCGCTTGATGAACCATTCGGATTAAATGGATATCTTATGGTAACCTCATTCTTGTCATCCACGTAGCGAATCGGCGCCATGTTCTTTTCTTCAACCTCTTTGAGGATATCCTCATCAGGGAAGTAAGCCCTTCCTTCACCATGAGCAACCCAGACGCCGAGCACAGAGCCCTCCATGCCTTTAAGCAGAACTGAATTGCTCTTGAGTACCTTCACTGTTGAAAAACGCGACTCAAACCGCCCTGAAACGTTATGGATAAACCTCGGCTGTTTCTTATCATCAATCCCCTGCCATGGTATCCATCCAAGAAGCGCCATGAGCTGGCAGCCGTTGCATACGCCAAGGCTGAAGGTAGCCTGTCTGTTATAGAAATTATTGAACTCTTCACGGACTTTTTTATTGAACCTTATGACGCCTGCCCATCCCTTTGCAGAGTCAAGCACATCAGCGTAGCTGAATCCACCCACAAAGGCGATACCCCTGAAATCAGAAAGCGTTATCTTATCCTCAAGCAGGTCGGTCATCGTCACATCCCATACTTCAAAACCAGCCTGATAAAATGCCGAGGACATCTCCCTGTCGCTGTTGCTGCCTTCTTCGCGTATGACAGCTATCTTTGGCTTGACCACTCTTTCAAGCAAACTGGCCGGAGTCTCGGCAGGTTCAAAGCTTAAGATATAAT
>JBFLVX010000116.1:0-7201 GCA_040758255.1 Nitrospirota bacterium | reverse complement strand
CTCTCAAAAAGTTCAAAAGGCAGTGTGAAAAAGAGGGCATACTCTCGGATGTGAAAAAAAGAGAACATTATGATAAACCCAGCGTAAAGAAGAAGAAAAAAACTATTGCCGCCAGAAAAAAGATTCTCAAGAGCTTAAAGAAATTCTCTTAAAGGTTGAAATGACGACTGCTGAAAGAATAGCCGAAGATTTCAAGAATGCGCTCAAGACTGGCGATAAACAGAAGCTTTCGGTCTTAAGAATGGTTAAGGCAGCGGCAAAGAACAAGGAGATAGAGAGGGGAGCTCCTCTTGCGGAAGAGGAACTGCAGGAAATCCTCAGGACTTTTATAAAGCGCGGCAAAGAATCAATTGAACAATTCTCAAAGGCCGGCAGAGAAGACCTTGTAACGAAAGAGACGGATGAACTGGCGGTGCTTCAGCCGTATTTACCGCAGCAGCTTTCCAATGATGAGGTTGAGGCATTGGTTAAAGACGTCATTCATGAAACAGGAGCAAAAGGGGCCAGGGAAATGGGTAAGGTTATGAAGGCTGTTATGGATAGGGCGATGGGCAGGGTTGACGGCAAAATTGTTAGCGAACTTGTCAGAAAGACGCTGGAGGGATAGGTGCAACTAAAGAAAATTTATGATTTTGTTGTAGCAAAAGGCATTGAGGCAGACCCCCGCGGCAAAAAAGCGGTTCAGAGTACCCTTGCAAAGAAGAAGAAGGCTTACGAAGAGATGAAGGAGGAAGAGAAGAAGTACTTTGATCCTGAATCTCTTACGAATCCATATGCTGATACGAGGATACTCCATGGAACCGGCGATGAAGAGGTTAAGACAATCCTTACAGGCATTGACATGGAGGCTGCGGAGATACTTCTTGCGGACAGGCTTTCATCAAAGGGGAAAAAGATAGACCTCGTAATTTCGCACCATCCGGAAGGGAAGGCGTATGCAAATCTCTATCAGGTCATGCATATGCAGGCGGACATACTGAACAAGTTCGGTGTCCCGATAAATATAGCCGAGAGCCTGCTTGAAGGGAGGATCAAAGAAGTTGAGAGAAGGCTCTCTCCGGTGAATCATACAAGGGCATCTGATGCGGCGAAATTGCTGGATATGCCTTTTATGTGCATGCATACACCGGCTGATAATATGGTGGCGAGCTTTCTGCAGAAGACCTTTGATAAAAAGTCACCCGAGACTCTTGGCGACATAGTGAAGATACTAAAAGAGATACCAGAATACGATGAGGCCGCGAAGAACAGCGCTGCCCCGAGTCTGCTTCTCGGGTCGAGCGAGCGGAAGGCCGGCAAGATATTTGTGGACATGACCGGCGGAACCGGAGGGGCAAAGGATATATTTGAGAGCCTCGCCAATTCAGGAGTCGGTACGATCGTTGGGATGCATCTGAGCGATGACCACAGAAAAGAGGCGGAGAAACGCCATATCAATGTTGTTATCGCAGGGCACATATCAAGCGACAATCTTGGCGTTAACCTGATGATAGATGAGCTGCTGAAGAACGGAAAGCTTGATATTATCCCATGTTCAGGCTTCAGGAGATTCAGCAGGCTTGAACAAGGCAAGACAAAGAAGTAAGGGCTGGACTTGAGAAGCAGCTTTTGTAATTCTGATTAATTTTTTCCTCAATCTGTAAAAATCAACCCGGAATTTATTTACCATGCCACCTTATGACGATATCCGCGAGGAAATAAAGAGCAGGGTAGATATTGTGGACCTTGTATCAGATTATTTATCCCTAAAAAAAACCGGACAGAACTGGAGAGGCCTCTGTCCGTTTCACGCTGAAAAAACCCCGTCCTTTACCGTCAGTCCGGCAAAACAGATATACCATTGTTTTGGTTGCGGAAGCGGCGGAGATATATTTTCATTCCTTGTTAAATACGAGAATCTTACATTCAATGAAGCCCTGAAAGTGCTTGCCAAGAGGGCAGGGGTTACGCTGAAGCCTTCTCAAAAGTCTGATGTAAAGGCCGGGGAGAAAGAGGCCTTATACAATATTCACAATGATGCCCTCGCTTTTTTCAGTCAAAATCTTGCGAAAAGCCCTGACGCGCTCATGTACCTGAAGAAACGCGGAATAGGCGGCGATGCAGTAAAGCTTTTTGAGATAGGTTATGCCTCTAAGTCCTGGGATGCGCTGATGACGTATCTTAAGCGCAAAGGCTATAATCCTGAGATAATGAAGAAGGCCGGCCTCATTACGCAGGGTGCCAAAGGTTCTTATGATACATTCAGAGAGAGGATAATCTTTCCCATTCATGATCTGAAGGGCGATGTTATCGCCTTTGGAGGCAGAGCTGTAAACGGCTCTGAACCGAAATATCTGAATTCTCCGGAAACTCTTATTTTCAATAAAAGAGGCGTGCTGTACGGCCTGAACCGCGCAAAACATTCAATCAAAGAGACAGGAAAAATCCTGCTGATGGAGGGTTATATTGATGTTATAACTGCTCATATTCACGGCGTTACAAATACCGTTGCCCCTCTTGGAACAGCCTTTACCATAGAACATGGAAAATTAATAAAGAGGTTTACAGAGAATGTGATTCTTGCGTTTGACGGCGATAAGGCAGGCGTGAAGGCAACCAAGAGCGCGGCCTCCGCGCTTCTGGAGAGCGGGCTTAATGTAAAGGTGCTCTCTCTTCCTGATAAAGAAGACCCTGACAGCTTCATACGAAAAAATGGCAAAGAAGCCTTCAGTACGCTGCTTGAAAAACCCCTGTCTATCATTGATTTCTTTATGATCCATGGAAGCGACAAGAGCTTAATAAGACGTGAAGCGCTCGAGGCGATCTCAAAGATGCCTGACGGCCAGGGCGAGTACGTAAGAATGTTATCTGAAAGACTCGGGGTTAATGAATCGTTTATTATTGAAGACCTGAAGAAGCTAAAGAAGCGTCCTGCCGCAGTGTATAATAACAAACCTGAATCAGTTGTTACAGAGCAAAGGCATAAACCAAAGCCTCAGGATGAGGTATTTATAATTAAACTGTTGCTGCATTTGCCGGATGAGATTGAGCGGGTCTCCGCGGAACTTTCATCAGACTATTTCAACGATAATACTACAATGTCCATATATAAATATATTACGGAAGGCTTCAGAAACTTTAATGATCTGATGGCGCAGTGTAAGAGCGATGAAGAAAAAGATTTTCTGACAAGAGTGTCATTAAGAGAGGATCTTGATAATCCCCAGAAACAGCTGAATGACTGTATTGCACGGCTCAGAAGCAGGAAGCGTAAGATACGCTTAGATGAACTTCAGATACGGATAAAAGATGCAGAGCTTAAGAAAGATAACAGTTTATTAAGGACTCTTCTTGGAGAGCATAAACTTCTCAAGTCCGGAGGAAATTAATATGTATGATGACATGGATAATAATTACTTAGACGAGGAGCACTACGAAGAGGCGGCTAAAGAGGCCGACCCGAAGGAATCCTGTAATGAGAGCGAGGAGGCCCCTTCTTACAAAGATGTATTCTCAGATGATTCCATGAAGATTTATCTTAAGGAGATGGGCGTTACCCCTTTGCTCACAAGAGAAGGAGAAATAGAGGCAGCCACAAGCATAGAGAGAGGGAAAGATAATATTGCAAAGGTGATCTTTTCAATGCCCTTCACGATAAAAAAGATCACGGCGCTGCAGAATATGATAGAGACTAAAGAGGAGATGATAAGGTATATAGTCTCAGATATTGAGGAAGACCCGGCGGATGAAAAAGAGCTGCGCGATCAATTCCTTAAGAATGTAAAGATCATTAAGAGGCTTCACGGGGAGAGGGACAATTTGCTGAAAAAGCTCAGCCGTAAGGGGCTTGGCAAGATGCAAGCCGAGAAATTAAAAGCCTCCATATCAAGAAATGAAGAAAAGGTTTTTGCCGGGATCTCAGCGCTTAATCTGAAGGAGGAAGTAATTAATGCCTTTGTAAAAGAATTTGAGGGTTATGTAACTCTGATTGATGATCTTAAGAGAAGCATAAGCGCCATACAGAAGCAGTTTACAAAGCCTCTGGAGCAAATCAGGAGCGAAAGAAATATACAGAGGTTGGCAAAGCATCCCGGAGCAGATACTGACAGAATAAAAGAACTCTTCAAAGACTATAAAAAGCTTAATCAGGAGATAACCCATATAGAGTCCGCGCTTGGATTAGAAGGCACGGAGATAAAGAAGACGATGAAACTCCTTCATCACTATGAAACAGAGGTCTTTGAAGCAAAGACCAAGCTTATTGAATCAAACTTGAGGCTGGTAATAAGCATAGCAAAGAGATATATAGGCAGGGGGCTCAGCTTCTCCGATATTATACAGGAGGGGAATATCGGCCTTATGAGGGCTGTAGACAAGTTTCAGCACATAAGGGGCTACAAATTCAGCACGTATGCAACCTGGTGGATAAGGCAGGCGATAACGCGTTCGCTTGCGGACCAGTCAAGGACAGTGAGGCTGCCGGTGCATATAGTGGAGACCATAAACACCATCTCAAAAGTTTCAAGGGCGCTTGTGCAGGAGCTTGGCAGGGGTCCTACCCCTGATGAGATTGGAGAAAGGATGGGGCTTCCCGGCAGTAAGGTAAGGACCGTATTGAAGATTGCAAAGGAACCGATATCATTGGAAACTCCTGTAGGGGAAGAATCCGAGAGCCATTTGCAGGACTTTATTGAAGACAAGACAATGCAGTCTCCTCTGGAGATCGTCATGCTGCATGATCTGCAGAAACATGTCAACAAAGCCATAGAGACACTAACGGAGAAGGAAGCCGATATTATCAAGATGCGGTATGGGATAGGAGACGATCTGTCGGAGACGCTTGAAGAAGTCGGCACAAAATTTAATGTTACCAGAGAGAGGATCAGGCAGATAGAGGCAAATGTGCTGAGAAAATTAAGGCATCCGGCAAGGGTTAAGATAATTAAGAGCTTTGCGAATAAGAGTTGAGAGAGCCGGAACTGCTTGAAAAACCCCTTTTCGCTCTGTTATAATTAACCCGTAATTACTATGTTTCAAGGGAGGTTATTTTGAAAGAGGGAATACATCCGGAGTTCAAGGAAGTGAAGGCTTCATGTGTCTGCGGTGAGAGCTTTAGCATAAGGTCTACACAGCCGTCAATACATGTTGATATATGCTCGATGTGTCACCCCTTCTTTACCGGCAAGCAGAAGCTTATTGATGCTGAGGGAAGGGTTGAGAAGTTCAGAAAGAAATACGCAAAGAAGTAGCTGAAATAAAAGGGAAATCCGTTCTGAAATGCTTACAGCGCGGGTTTCCCTTTTTTTATTTTTTCAGAGAAGGAGTCGTCATTGACAAAAAAACATCTCCCTCTTTGCTAAAGAGGGGATTTACTAAACGCAGGAGAATAATAATTAATGTTTTTAGAGAAGCTTGACGAGATTCAGAAGAAATACGATGAACTGACAAGGCTGCTGTCTGACCCTGAGGTCTTTTCGGACTATTCAAAAAGCAGGGAATATTCAAAGGAGCAGTCTGACCTCGCGGGTATTGTGGATAAATATAATGAATACAAAAAGGTACTCTCCGGCATTAATGAGGCTGAAGAGATACTAAAGACTGGGGATGATGAGGGGTTAAAGGAACTCGCGGCTTTAGAACTTGAAGAGTTAAATATTAAGAAACCGCTAATTGAGGATGAACTTAAACTTATGCTTATCCCGGCAGACCCGCTTGACTCAAAAGATATTATCCTTGAGATAAGGGCAGGGACAGGAGGCGATGAAGCATCGCTCTTTGCCGCGGACCTCTTCAAAATGTACAGCAAATACGCTGAACGGAAGAACTGGAAGATAGAGATAATGGATTCGAGCCCTACAGGCTTGGGAGGCTTGAAAGAGATAGTTGCATCCATCCAGGGAAAAGGCGTATACAGCTGCATGAAGTATGAGAGTGGCACACATCGGGTTCAAAGGGTGCCGTCAACAGAGACATCGGGCAGGATACATACGTCTACCGCTACGGTTGCTGTGCTGCCTGAGGCTGAAGAGGTGGATGTAAAAATAAATGAAAAGGATTTAAGGCTTGATACTTTCTGCGCATCAGGGCCGGGCGGGCAGGGGGTGAATACAACATATTCCGCTGTAAGGATTACCCATGTTCCAACAGGGATTGTGGTTCAGTGTCAGGACAGCCGCTCACAGATAAAGAATAGAGAGAAAGCGATGAAGGTCTTACGCGCAAGGGTATATGAACTTGAGCTTGAAAGACAGGCGCAGGAGAGGGCGGATGAGAGAAAATCACAGGTTGGAACCGGCGACAGGAGCGAGAAGATAAGGACATATAATTTCCCTCAAAACAGAATAACCGACCACAGGATAGGTCTTACTCTTCATAAACTCTCATTTGTTCTTGATGGAGACCTTGATGAACTCATTGAGAGCGCCAATGCATATTATCAGGCTGAAAAGCTGAAGACGGTGTGAGGATGAAAGCGATCAATAAATTAAGAGAGGTTACGGGAGTTCTTAAGGAGCGCGGGATTGAGAGAGCTCAGAAGGAAGCGGAAATCCTGATAGCGTACGGCGCAGGTATAGAAGCCCTTGAGATGTACAGGGATAATCCTGATATGACAGATTCTCAAATACGCGCTGCGGAAAAGCTTCTGAGCAGAAGGTTATTGCGTGAGCCGTTGTCATATGTAATCGGGCATGAAGATTTTCTGGACTTAACTCTTGAGGTCGGAGACGGGGTTTTGATACCGAGGCCTGAGACTGAGCTTATGGCTGAACATGCTCTCAAGAAAAGAGGGGCGCAGACTATCCTTGACCTTTGCACAGGCAGCGGTTGTCTGGCTCTTGCACTTGCAAGGGGAATACCCTCTTCTCAAGTTTACGGTGTTGATATTACCGATGTTGCGATCGGCTATGCAAAAAGAAACGCCCTCCGCAATAATAGCAGCAATGCAACATTTCTTCAGGGCGACCTCTTTGAACCTTTTAAAGAGGGGGAGCGTTTTGACCTTATTATTTCAAATCCGCCTTACATCAGGAGCGGTGATATAATAGGTCTTCAGCCTGAGATCAGGGAGTGGGAACCTAAAACAGCTCTTGACGGAGGAGAAGACGGCCTTGATTTTTACAGAAGGATAATACCTTCTGCACGCGGCTACTTAAAAGATCGCGGAATCCTCATGCTTGAGATCGGTGCCGGGCAGGCAGATGATACGGCTGACATGATCAGG
>JBFLVX010000115.1:0-7263 GCA_040758255.1 Nitrospirota bacterium | reverse complement strand
GAGTCTCTTTATCAATCTCTGCAGTCAGGCTCATATAATCTCCTTTTTAATAATTTTTGCATAATTTGCGCTGAAAAGCAAGTACTTAATAGTCAGTTTTGATATAGGTTTTTGTCCTGCGAGTAATAACGGACTTTATTTAAGAGCATTCCTGAATATGCTATTATTCCATATGTCCAACAATCTTATTGACCTGCATACACACGGCATCGGCAAATACGATACGAGGACTGAGAATCCAGACGATATTCAGAAGATGGCGATGCTTTACGCAAAAGCCGGCACTGCCGCGTTTCTCCCTACCATTTACTCAGGAACAATCCGTCAGATGCGCGCAAATATGGAGGCGGTCAAAGCCGCGATAAAAATGCGGAACGCAGAAAACCGGACTGGGACAAAATATAGAAGCGGGCATGATGCGTCATTAATTTTGGGCGTTCATCTTGAAGGGCCTTTTTTGAATCCTGCAAGGTGCGGCGCACAGGAAAAGAAATCACTGATTAAACCGACAATAGCAGACCTTAAAAGGCTCATTGAAGGTTATGAAGAGATAATAAAGATAATGACCATCGCCCCTGAAATGCCCGGAGCGCTGAAGGTTATAGAAAGGGCGGTCTCTCTTGGAATCAAAGTTAATATGGGGCATTCCGATGCAACGTACGGGCAGGCATTGAGCGGCAAGAAGGCAGGCGCAACAGGCATAAGCCATATATTTAATGCTATGAGGCCGTTTCATCACAGGGAGCCGGGGATTGCCGGATTCGGGCTTCTGGACAAAGATATTTATATTGAGGTTGTAGCCGACGGAATTCATCTTGATCCAAAAACGCTGAGTCTTATCTTTAAAATAAAGCGGGCTGACAGGATCATCCTGGTCTCGGATTCCATAAAAGGAGCAGGGGTAAAAAAGGGCACTATTAAAACATCCTCCGGAGTCATTGCCGGAAGCGTAGTTACTCTTTCAGGCGCCTTGAAGAATGTTAAAAACGCAGGGGGTGACGCATTAAAATCTGCATCCAAAAATCCGCTTAATTATCTTAACCTGTGAGTGGACTTCAGTGTGATATAATTTACTTAAATATGGCTCTTTCTCAAATTGAGTCGGTGAAGTGTTTAGAAAGTTTTTCTTATTCCCCCTTAGTAAAGGGGGATACTGGGGGTTGTTGTAAAGCAATCAGTATAAAATAATCTTAAAACTTGCAATAGTATCAAAGACTTTGCTTTATAAATACCAATTGATGGACAGCATGAATGCAAATCATAACAACCCCCAAACCCCCTTTTATAAGGGGGAATTAACCAGTCGAAATTAGAAAGAATCTAAATTATATTTGCGTAGAAAAAAATGAGACGATATATAGTTTTCATCTTGTCTTTATTATTAATGGCTTCTGTTGCTGTTGCCGAAGGAGAGAGGAGGAGCGCAATGATAGACGATATACACTGGCTCGGACATGACACATTCAAAATTGTTGGTGAAAAGGTTATTTATACGGATCCTTTCAAGATAAAGAAGAAAGACATTGCTGATATAATCCTGATAACGCATGAACATCGTGACCACTGCTCTCCTGAAGATGTAAAGAAAGTTCAATCCGCTGATACGGTAATTATTGCTCCTGCAGACTGCGCCGCAAAGCTTTCAGGTGATATCAGGACTATAAAACCGGGGGAGAAGATAACTGTCAAAGGCATAGACATAGAAGCGGTTCCTTCATATAATACGAACAAGAAATTTCACCCACAGGACAATAGCTGGGTTGGATATATCTTTACTGTAAAAGGCGAAAGGATCTACCTTGCCGGAGATACGGATTTTATCCCTGAGATGAAGAATTATAAAGCAGACATCGCGCTTTTGCCGGTATCGGGCACATATGTTATGACAGCAGAGGAGGCGGTTAACGCGGCGCTTGCAATAAAACCTAAGATCGCCGTGCCGATGCACTATAATTCCATAGTGGGGACTCAAGATGACGCAAAGAGATTCGCTGACGGATTGAAGGGTAAGATTGAAGTGCGGATGTTGAAGGAAGAGTAGCAGCGAAGCGAGGAACTCCTGAACTATAGAAAATCCGTTAAGGTGATTTGTTGCTATTGACAACCGAGGTCTAAGTGTTAGGCAGCGCTCTTTTCCATCTGTAGAAAAGATACTTCAGACATGCCCGCTTTCTCTTTTGCATGTTCAATGGTCATGCTTACGAGATTGCCTTTATCATCAAGATCAATGTAGAGGTTCTCTGATATTTCTTTTGTCTCAACAACAGGAACTCCTGAAAACTCAATTAACGCCGTATCCGTATCTGAGAAATATCGAATTTTCATTTCTTTTCCTCCTTAAAGTTTCTGTCAAAGAAAGCATTATGAACAGTCTCGCCGTCCTCTAAAATAATTACTCTTAAGTACTTCCCGACTTCCTCAATAAACCTCCATTTCCTTATCCTTCCATCAGTCTGAACTTTTGTTATTATAGGCTGTCTGATTGTATCCAATATCCATTCTTCTTTAATTATTTCCCTGTCTGGTCGTTGCCTGATGAATGAAAAGTATTGTGTACATTTCATGGCTGTATTTTATCATTTTTGTTTTTTTAAATGCACGCCCGGTCTACATGTTCTGCCCCTCACCCGACCCTGAAACTAACTGGGGAATACAAATGTCATTATCGCTTTGTTTTGAATAGGACGGCACAAGGGCACGGATTATTTTCTATGTCGCGGAGGAATGGGTAACGCCGCCTCTGCTGTCGTCCCGATAAAATGATACCTTTCCGTATTTTTTGTCGATTACTCATTTCTTTAAATGCGGTTCAAAATGTAACGCCTGAAATAACCCGAGAGGCGAAGCCGAATCGGGTTGATTTGCTTGTTAAAAGCTCCTATTTCTTTTTGAATAATAATGGGATTCCCTCGGCAACTGGATAGCCTAAGTTTCTCTCGCAGACCTTTATATTATCGGCTTCCGTTGGTTCAATATCTTTCATGTCCCAGATAATTTCGTTCTTTCTTCTGATCCAGCCTTTAGGTTTGATTTCGCATATCCTTTTTCTCAGTTCTTCTTCGTTTTTATAAATAACCTTTATTGTTGCCTTACCTATCTTTCCTTTCCAATTTGCGCCGGTTGATAACTCGTAATTCAGGTAAAGCGGATCATAGCCCATGCCCAACGGCGCACCCAAAAAATGACGATAGGTGTTTTCAACTTTTACAGTACTTTTGGGAGGGAATTTCATTGCCCATGTGTACCAGTTGCGAAATATTTGAACATTATCTTTTTTATACTCCTTCAATATTTCTTTTTTGGTGTTGATAATTAATCTTTCACCATCTATGACAGTAACAAAGTCAGTGATCGGCCAACTGTACCCTGATGCAGTACTTTGCTCATTGCCCGGAAAGCCAACGATGGCTTCAATCAACTTGTCCGTGTCATTTCTGAACAAAAAAGTGCATTTTACTTTAGCGAGTCTCAATGGAAAGACAGCTATATTTTTGTCAACGTGGTCATCTACTGAAATAATGACCTCTTCAGCAACCATAGTTATTTCATTAGTTTGTTTCGGTGCAACCGTCTGTCCGTAATCTGCTACAAGAGTATCGTCGGAATGAGAAAATGGAGCGCTTAATAGCAAGATGAGGATCGCCGTTGATGCCGTTATGCAGTATTTCTTTCTTATCATTATTTTACTTTTAACCAGTTATTAGTTAGTTTATTTGTCCGTTATTAGTCAGTTACAAAACAATAGCAAAAAGTCTTGCAGTAGTCAACGACCGATGGCTATTTGTTTGATATTATTAAGTTTTTTAGCCGAATAATATACAATCTGCAATGTTAGTCATGTTATAATCTTATCGAAAATATTATTTGCCTGACTAATACTCAATTAGTAATATTAGTCCGGCTTAAATTCTATGTAGCCATGCATTTGAGATCAGTATCGCAGACATCCAGCACCCCAACTTCCAACGACACTCTATCTGCCGAAAAACTCAGGAGCGCGTATAAAGGCGGAATAATTGGCAAGGAGATTATCTTCTTTGATTCAGTTGATTCGACAAATGATACGGCAATGGAGATAGGGGCGAAGCGAGAAGAGCCGGAAGGAATAGTGGTTATCGCTGATTCACAGAAGAGCGGTAAGGGGAGGCTTGGCAGGAGCTGGATATCTCCGCCGGGCGGGAACCTCTATTTCACAATTCTGCTGAGACCGAATTTTCCGCCGCGTGAAGCGCCTCTTCTCACCTTAATGGCTGCTGTGGCTGTTGTATCCGCGATCAGGGAGCATATAGGATTGAATGCCGTGATAAAATGGCCCAATGACTTACTTCTTAATGGGAAGAAGACGGGCGGCATACTTATGGAGATGAGAGCTGATGCAAACAGGATTAATCTTATCGCGCTTGGAATAGGCGTGAATGTGAATCTCTTCCCTGAGATGCTGCCGGAAGGGGGCAGAGACATTACAACTACTCTTAAGCAGGAGACGGGAAGAAGCATTGACAGGGTGAAACTCTTCAAAGTGATGCTGAGCCGTCTGGAGCATTGGTATAAAATACTTTTAAACGGCGATAAAAGAGCGCTGATTAATGAGTGGCTCTCTTTGGACTCAACTATAGGCAGAGAAGTCAGAGTTGAACGCTCCGGTTTATCAGAAGAGGATAAGATAATATCAGGTATTGCAGAGGGCATTAGTGATGATGGACAGCTTCTTATTAGGCTTTCATCCGGGAAGATTGAAAAGGTGAGCGCAGGGGATGTTGCGATCCTGAAAAATAGCAAGTAGTCAGTAGCCGGTAGTAAGTAATATATTATGCTTTTACTCATTGACATAGGCAACACAAACACAACGATCGGCGTTTATGATAAAGGTATTAAGCATGTATTGAAATCCAAGACAGTCATAGATGGGGGTAAAGATAACCTCTCCTTTCTTCTCAATAATTTTATAAAGAAACATCAGATGAAAGCCCCTGAAGGCGCTGCTATATGCTCAGTTGTACCACAAGCTACGCCTTTAATCGCTACTGCTATAAGAAAGGTTTTCAGAATAGATCCATTGATCGTAAGCAGTAAGATTAAGACCGGGTTGAAATTTAAGATAAAGAATCCTGCAACTCTCGGCGCTGACAGGTTAGCCGCTGCTGTAGGCGCGCATAAGCTTTATAAAGGCGATCTGATAGTTGTCGATTTCGGCACAGCAACAACTCTTTGTGTG
Organism: Nitrospirota bacterium; assembly: GCA_040758255.1. GTDB lineage: Bacteria > Nitrospirota > Thermodesulfovibrionia > UBA6902 > UBA6902 > JACRPZ01. The sequence continues at coordinate 2,048 of JBFLVX010000115.1, read as the reverse complement.
GTTACCGCAAATGGAGAGTATAGAGGCGGCGCAATAATGCCGGGGATCGGCATTTCTGCTGAAGCGCTCCATGAGAAGACGGCAAAACTGCCCCGTGTAAAACTGAAGCCGCCTGCGCCTGAGAGGGCGATTGGAAGAGATACCGCAGAGAATATTCTTGCAGGTTTAGTTTTAGGACATGCAGGCGGTGTAGAGAGGATAATCAAAGAGATAAAGATAGAGGCGGGAATTAAACCTAAAGTAATAGCTACAGGCGGCATGGCCGATTTAGTTTCTCCTTATATAAAAACCATATGGGCTGTAAATCACTTTCTTACGCTTGAGGGGTTAAGGATTATCCATGAACTTAATGCTTGATGTATTTAACAATATGAGATTCTTGATAAATGGGTTATAATTAGGGCATAAATAAATAAAGCTCTTCCGACAGGAGGGCAAAACATTTCAAGGAGGCTTAATCATGAAAGTTGAACGTATACTTTTTCCGACTGATTTTTCAACAGGGTCTTTCCATGCACTGCCTTATGCCGCGGACTTTGCAAGGACTTATAAAGCTAAGCTTTATATTTTTCATGTTGTATTTGATGTTACAGAGGCGACCGCAAGCCATGTGCCTCATATCTCGGCGGACGAGCTTCATAGAGAGATGAATGAATGGGCTATGAAAGAGATGGACACATGCTGCATTGAGCATGTCAGGGGACTGGCTGATGTCGAGAAAGTGGTTGTAAAGGGAATCCCATATGAGGAGATAATTAAATTCTCTTCAGATAAGAAGATAGATATAATTGTAATGGGAACCTACGGCCGAAAGGGTTTTGAAAAATTTATCTTTGGCAGCACTGTGGACAAGGTGGTAAGAAAGGCGCCGTGTCCTGTATTGACGGTTAGGGTGCCGGAGCACAGAGAGAAGAAGTGATTTCAGTTTGAGAGTGTTGAAAAAATCCAAAAGTTGTCATTCCGGCTTGCTTGTGCCCGATGTTTGGGTATCCGGAATCTTTCCTTAACAACCCCCTATCCCCCTTTACTAAGGGGGAATAAGACGGATTCCCGACAAGCGGGAATGACGCTAAAACGGGGTTTTCAGGGGTCTCAAATTGAGTTTCAATCGTTATATAGTCTTATCTGTATTAATATCTGTACTAATCCATCTGTTGCTGATTGGTTTGCTGGCAATAACACAGCCTGACCGCAAAACCGGCCTCTCTGTGTTTGATATTGATCTTGTTGATCCCATTGATGCTCTTCCGCTCTCTCCTGTGAAAGCAGAACGCCCCAAACTAAGCAAGGAGAGATCCCCGCTGCCCGATTACATTCATCGCCGTCCGCCCGATAATAAAATATCACCTGATACTATGCATGGCGAAGACAGCATATCAACGCCTCCGGCAAGTAATGATAAATCTTCAGAAGGTTCAGGCGGCAGCGAAGATGGTGATTCTCAGTTGCAAAATGATGCACCATTATCCGCGATGCCGGGTGATTCGTCTGCTTCGAGGCGGTCTCGCCTTTTTGACAGGGATACACTTGAGAAGTTTGCAAAGAATGCTTCTCCGCCTGAGAAGAAGGGGCTTACCTTTGATGTCGGGGAGTTTAAACATAGAGGATATATGCGGATGCTGACACAAAAGATTGAAAGCATATGGGTTTATCCGCCAGAGGCGGCAAGGCTCGGCATATCAGGCGACCTCTATATAGATTTTGTTATAAAAAAAGACGGGAAGCTTGGGAAGATAGAAGTTGTGAGGACATCCGGGTTCAGGGAACTTGATAAGGCGGCAGTAAAGGCGCTCAAGGATGCTGAGCCGTTCTGGCCTTTGCCTGAAGACTGGGAGAAAGAGGATCTTGAGATCAAAGGGCACTTCATATACATACTGGGGGGTACTTTAATGCTTTGAAAAAAATAACAATTGCATACTCTTTAGTAATACCTTATAATAATAAGGATTACAGTATTTGTCATTCCGGTAAAAACGGTAATCAAGATAATTAAAAGGCTCTTGATTCCGTCTCAGGCACGGAACGACACCAATAGGAGGCTGATATGT
>JBFLVX010000114.1:0-7365 GCA_040758255.1 Nitrospirota bacterium | reverse complement strand
CGGAGACCCGGCAGCGGCATACCGTTATACAGAGGCGCGGCTTACAAAGATCGCGGAAGAGATGCTCTCCGATATTGACAAGGAGACGGTTGACTACATCCCCAATTTTGACGAGACCACCTCAGAGCCGGTTGTCCTTCCCACAAAAGTCCCTAACCTCCTGATCAACGGTTCCGCTGGCATTGCAGTCGGCATGGCAACGAATATCCCGCCGCATAATTTAGGGGAAGTCGTGGACGGGCTTGTAATGATGATAGAAAACCCTGATGTCACTCTCAAAGAGATGATGAAGAAGATAAAGGGGCCTGACTTTCCAACAGGCAGCGCGATACATGGAAGGCAGGGGATCGTTGACGCATATACAACAGGCAGGGGGCTTATAAGGATCAGGGCTGCGACAACGATGGAAGAGTACGCAAAAGGCGAGCGCATAATAATAACGGAGCTGCCGTATCAGGTAAACAAGGCAAGGCTTCTTGAGAAGATAGCCGAACTCGTTCATACGAAGAAGATCGAGGGCATATCAGACCTGAGGGACGAGTCCGACAGGCAGGGCATCCGTGTTGTAATCGAGCTCAAAAGGGGCGAGATACCGCAGGTCGTCCTCAACCAGCTCTACAAGCATACGCCTATGGCAAGCACATTCGGGGTCATACTCCTTGCCATTGTAAACGGCCAGCCGAAGGTGCTGAACCTTATCCAGCTTCTATCGCTCTTTCTCCAGCACAGGCGCGATGTTATTGTCAGAAAGACGAAGTTCGAACTGAGAAAGGCTGAAGAAAAGCTGCATATCCTCGAAGGGCTCAAGATCGCGCTTGACAACCTTGACGCGATTATAAAGTTGATCCGCAGTTCAAAGACACCGGCAGAGGCGCTTGAAGGACTGACAGCGAAATTCCCGCTCTCAAAGATCCAGGCTCAGGCAATACTCGACATGAAACTCCAGAGACTGACCGGCCTGGAGAGGGATAAGATAATAAAGGATTATGAAGAGACCTTAAAAGATATAGAAAAACTCAAGGCGATACTTGCGAACCCTGAGCTTGTAAATAAGCTCATAAAGGAAGAGCTTCTTGAGTTAAAGGAGAAGTATGCTGACAAAAGGCGTACGGAAATCACCGGCGAGGCTCAGGAGATAACTATTGAAGACCTGATAACAGAAGAAGAGATGGTGATTACCATCACCCGTCAGGGATATATCAAGCGGAACTCTTTAGACCTCTACAAAAGCCAGAGGAGGGGAGGTAAAGGCCTTATCGGCATGGATACGAGAGAGGATGATTTTGTAGAGCATCTCTTTATCGCCTCAACACATGACCATGTCCTCTTCTTCTCAAATCTTGGACGTCTTTACTGGCTAAAGGTTTATGAGGTGCCGGAGACAGGCAGGGCTTCCAAGGGAAAAGGGATCGTTAACCTCCTGAGCCTTTCTGAAGGAGAGAAGATCACAGCCGTCATCCCTGTTAAAGAATTTAAGGAAGACCGCTATCTCTTTATGGCGACCAAGATGGGCGTTGTAAAGAAGACTGCGCTGAAGGCCTACAGCAATCCACGGGCAAAGGGCATAGCGGCTATAAAGATTGACCCGGGGGACGAGCTTGTCGGCGTAAGACAGACAGACGGTTATAAAGATGTTATCCTCAGCACGCGCGAAGGACTCTCTATCAAGTTCAATGAAAAGGATGCGAGGGAGATAGGCCGGGTTTCGCGCGGGGTGCGGGGCATGAGGCTTAAGAAAGATGACGAGGTCGTCTCGGTGGATGTCCTCGATAAAGATTCAACGCTCCTTGCAGTGACTGAGAAAGGTTTCGGGAAGAGGACCAAGCAGGATGAATACCGGAGCCAGAAGAGGGGCGGCAAGGGAGTTATAACACTAAAGGTGACGCCGAAGAACGGCAAGGTTGTCGGGGTGCTTCAGGTGACTGAAGATGATGAGATAATAATTATCGCAAGCGGAGGCAAGCTGATACGCACCAACGCGTCAAAGATACGTGTCATCGGCAGGAGCACGCAGGGGGTGAAGCTGATTGATCTTGCAGATGACAATAAAGTCGTAGGCATAGGAAGGGTTGTGAAGGAAGAAGAGGACCAGCAGCAGGAACTCCTCTAAAGATAACGTCTCAAATTAAATTCGTTAGCAAGAAATTATGCATACAAAAAGGGCGGCCATAAATGGCCGCCCTTCTGATTTCTGAACTTTAGTCCTGATCTCCTTACGGCAATGTCTCCGTAAAGCTCCACTTGTAGTAAGGCGCTGCAGCAGCCCCTGACACTATCTGGTCTATCGTGGATGCCGCAGTCCCTGACGGCACTACTATTACATCCAATTTATAGTTGCCCGGCAGTATGCCGCTCTTCTGAAGTGAGAAAAGCGCTGCGCAAACATCATCGTCCGTAGTTGTTTCAGGTGATTGCTTTCTTCTTATGCATGGCATATAATAACCTATATGAAGGCAAAGCCTTTCATAATGCGCAAGAGGGTATATCCCAATGGAGACATTGTTGAAATCAGGGCATGGCATGTTGCCAAGTCACCTGATAAACCGCATGGATTTAAGTATTCACTGGTTTATATAAGGGAAGGCAACAGAACAATAGGTTATGACAATGCGGAAAGGAAAGGAGACCACAGGCATTATGAGGACAAAGTATATCCGTATGAGTTTCAAAGCGTTGACAAGCTCTTTGAGGATTTTTTTAACGATGTAAGGAGGTATAGAGATGAAGATTAAAAATGTAAGATTAGACATTCAGAGTGAAGACAAGTTTATAGCGGAAGCAAAGGAGGCCGTGAAAGCAGCAGCAAAAGGCAAGCCTGTAACGCCTCAATCAGTTATCTCTTTTGAATCTCTGAAGACAATGAGAAAATTTATAACAGATGAACGTTTGAGGATATTGAAGGCTGTCAGGAAGTATAAACCTGATTCCATCTATAATCTTGCAAAGATACTGCACAGGGATGCAAAGAATGTTACAGATGATGTCTATTACCTTGCAGAGCTTGGACTGATTGAGATTAAAAAAACCAAAGACGGAAGGCAAAAGACCAAACCCATTGTTGATTATGAAAAGATATTGGTAGAGATAATGGTTTAGGAATAGAAATCGCTATAGGAGCAGTATGTAAGATTTGACGCGGTTTGCTCTTTAAATGGTAAAGTACCCATGTATATCAATTATTAAGAAATAAAAACCGGCTGTCAGCAGACAAATCACCAACAAAAGAATTGCTCTATTAGTTGCTTTTGAAAAGTCATCTTCTCTATTACCGCCAGACAAAAGGAATAACGGATATATTACACCAACCAATAAACTCAATATCATATAAAAATTTATTTGACGTAGATGTGGTAACCGCATCTTTACGGAATTAAGTTCTTTTAATGTTAAAAAACTCTGTACTTTACTATTGTGATTCTCAATCTTATCGAACCATTCTTTTGTCTCTTGCATCCATTGCCTATAATTTATATCCTTCACAAATTTATTTATCTCAGGTTGTTGAAGATATTTTTCAAATGTACTTAGATAATGATCTTTTTTAAACGGGGTAGAAAGAATGCCATACGCATTCATAATAACGATAAATTCATTCGACCATTTCACTGTATCTTTTAATCCATATGGAAATGCTTCCTCTTTGTAATTAAATTTAGATTCGACATCGCCTTCGCCTAAAGAGCCAGCAAAATGGATATACATATTGCCTGATAAACATTCCATATATTCTTCGATAATCCATATGTACGCTCTCCCAATCTCAGGAAACGTGCTTATTTTATTTTCAAGGGAGGATTGAGCCGGTGGCTTGCCTACTACAGACGACAGAATAATCCTTTTAACCATACTATTCAAAAGAGATATTCGAGACTGAGACTCCTTTGGATACCTTTCTTTATATTTTTCAAGCAGTTTATAGCCATCAGCAAAGACTGATAGCTTTGTAGTAGGCGGATCGCGAAGAATGCGTGCTATCTGCAGCCCTTCTTCTTTAATTTGCTCATCCAAGCTTGCCTGAGAAGTAAAGAGGAAAACTAAGAAAGCAGCCATAAAAGCAGCTTCGACAGAAAGAATTGTTGCCACAATTTGCGATAGAGTTTTTACCATATAGCTGGCTTATACTAAATATCCAGTCTTGTGTTGTCAACACCACGTCTTAAGTTTGATGATGTTTTCAAAATATAGGCAAGCTGTATATTATGATGATTGGATATTATTTGCTATAATCCAATAAAGTAATTATCCGCAGACTTGCACAGGATAAACAATGAAACGACTAAAGAATATCATTTTTTTAATTACGCTACTGCAACTTCTCTTTATCCTTCCGGCATCTTCTGAAGACCAGTCTGACGTGGACGCCATAGTGGACAGGATGGACAAGCTCTACCGCAGCAAGACAAGCCGTGGCAAAATAGAGATGCTGGTAGTTTCTGAAGACTGGACGCGCACGCTCAACATGGATATATGGAGTGAGGGGCTTGACATGACATTCATACACATAAACAGTCCGAAGAAGGACGCGGGCATTGCCACTCTCCGCAAAAAGACAGAGATGTGGAACTACTTTCCAAATATAAACAAGGTTATGAAGGTCCCGCCTTCCATGATGATGAGCTCGTGGATGGGTTCGGACTTTACTAATGACGACCTTGTGAAAGAGAGTTCCATGAAGGAAGATTATGACGCAAGGCTCATCGTCCCTGAAGTTGCCGACCCTGATAATTACCATATCGAGCTCATACCTAAAAAAGATATCCCCATAGTCTGGGGAAAGATAATCCTCATGGTCAGCAAAAAAGATTATCTGCCGGTATGGGAGGCGTACTATGACGAGAAGGGGAACAAAATGAGGACGATGGAGTTCAGCGAGATAAAGATGTTCGGAGGCCGCAGGATCCCCTCAGTGCTTGTGATGAAGCCTCTGAATAAACCGGAGAAGAAGACGGTCATAAAATATATTGACCTTGAATTTGATGTGGAGCTTGATAAGGATGTTTTTACTTTAAGGAACCTACAGAGGAAAAGGTAATATAGTTGTCAGTTATTGATTGTTAGTTGTTAGTCTAAAAACTGATAACTGAAAACTAAAAACTTAGAAATGATCATCCATAAGATAGCCTTCCGCAATATCTTTCGCCGCAAGTGGCGCTCAATACTGACAGGCATGATGATGGCAGGCGGCTGCGCCCTCTTCGGCCTCTTCTTTGGCATGATAGACGGCACCTACGGCAATCTCATAGACATGTTCACCCTCGATCATACAGGCCATATACAGATACATAAAAAAGGCTATCTTGACAAGCCCTCGATATACAAGTCCCTTGTCTCTCCCGATTCAATCGGCAAAAAGATAGAGTCAATACCATATGTAAACTCATGGGCGCCGAGGGTCTATACCCCCGCGCTCGCTTTTGCTGGAAAGAAGACAACCGGAGTGACTGTCATGGGGATTGATCCCATCAAAGAGGCAAAAACGACCCGGCTTAAGAATAAGGTGACCAGAGGGCGTTTCCTATCCTCATCTCCGGAGCAGGAGGTTGTGATAAGCGATGGCCTCGCAAGGGTGTTGGGAGTCGGGCTTGGAGATGAGGTGGCACTTATAGCGCAAGGAGTTGACGGCTCAGTGGCAAACGGTCTTTATAAGGTCGAGGGCATAACCGGCAGTGAGGGCAAGTCCTACGGCGAGTCAAAGTGCTACATCCATATAAATACGCTTCAGGAATTTCTCTCAATGGACAGAAGCGTTCATGAGATAGCCATTGTCCTGAACGACCATTCAAAGACGCTTGAAGCTGAAAGCCTAATCGCTGAAACCCTTAATGATCCCAGAATCGATGTTGATCCGTGGCAGGTTGTGGAGGCGCAGTTTTATAAGGCGATGCGCGCAGACCTAAAGGGACATAGGTACTCCATCATAGTCTTTACCATAATCATAGCCGTCGGCGTGCTTAATACTATCCTGATGGTTGTGCTTGAGAGGACACGGGAATACGGGGTGCTCAGGGCGTTAGGCACAGGCTCCTCTCAGATATTTCAGCTTATAGTCTTTGAGACATTGTTCCTCTCTCTGCTCAGCATAATGGCAGGGACGATAATAGGCGTGCTTGCCAACTGGTGGTTTCATGTATACGGGATATCATACCCGACACCGATAGAGTACGGCGGATATTTCTTCACGAAGCTCACCTCTGAAATAAGTTTAAGGTCTGTTGTGGTGCCGCCGCTGATAATTATTGGAACGGCTGTAATAGTCAGCATATGGCCTGCGGTAAGAGCCGCAAAGATAGTGCCGGTGAAGGCGATGAGGGCGAATTAGGATATGAAGATGCTTCTGAAACTTGCATGGCGGAATGTGCTTAGGAACAAGAGGAGGACATTCCTCTCAGGAACAGCCGTTGGCATCACCCTCGCGTCACTCATGCTCATAGACGGTCTTTACATAGGGATGCTGAAGGGCATGATAATGACAGCCACAGACACCTTCCTCGGGCAGGGGCAGATACATGCAAAAGGTTTCAGCGATACACTTGAGGTCGAAAAAACCATAAACGGCTCAGAGAATATCCTTGCCTCGCTGGATAAAGAACCCTTGCTTGAAGCCTATTCCCCAAGGACAGCGTCATTCGCCATGTTAAGCTCACCGGCAGGCGTGACCTCAGTACTCCTTTACGGCATTGATCCCGCAAAAGAAAGAAATATCTCAATGATCGATGAGACAATAAGAGACGGCGAGTACCTGCAGCCCGAAGGCGAGAGGCAGATACTCATCGGCTCAAAGGCGGCTGAGACGCTTGAGGCAGGGCTTGGCGACAGGCTTGTGCTTACGGTAGCGCAGGCAGGAACGGGAGAGCTCTCTCAGGAGATGTTCAGAATATCGGGAATATATCATATGGGCATAAGGGAAGCAGACAGCGGCATGGCATTTATACATATTGATAAGGCGCGTCAGCTTCTTGCTTTGGGTTCCGGAACTCATGAGATAGTTCTGAAGTTTAAAAACCTTGACAGTGCTGGGGACAGAACTCTCCCTTTCTGGCAGAGGTATTCAGGAAACAACAACGAGGCGCTCGGCTGGAGAGACCTTATCCCACAGCTTGACGGGATAATTGAGATGACAAAGATATCAACCATCGTCACATCAATACTCGTATTCGGAATAGTTGCGGTGATAATAATGAACGCCTTATTCATGTCGCTTTACGAGAGGATGTTTGAGTTCGGAGTTTTGCGGGCAATTGGAACACGTCCTCTGAATATGGCGCTCATCATCTTCTTTGAGGCGGCAGCGCTCTCCGCTATCAGCATAACAATGGGGCTTGTACTTGGATTAGGCGTTGTAAGCTTCTTTTCGTGGTATGGTAT
>JBFLVX010000113.1:0-7567 GCA_040758255.1 Nitrospirota bacterium | reverse complement strand
TTAAGACACTCTACAGGGATGAATTTCCGGAAACCTCAACCATCATGACAGTGCATAATCTCGGTTATCAGGGCATCTTCCCGAAGGGGGACATGCCGCTTACAGGGCTTGGATGGGATATGTTCCACATGGAGGCTCTGGAGTTCTACGGAAAGCTAAACCTTCTAAAAGGCGGGCTTCTATTTGCCGATGTCATTACAACGGTAAGCAAAACCTACGCTAAAGAGATTCAGACCCCGGAATACGGTTTTGGCCTTGAAAATGTTTTAAGCAAAAGAAGTAGCGATCTCTATGGCATAATCAACGGAATTGATTACAACGAATGGCAGCCATGGAAAGACAAACTGATACCGGCAAGATACAACAAAAAGAATTTGTCAGGTAAAGCCAAGTGTAAAAAAAGACTACAGATGGAATGCGGGTTTTCTAATGACAACTCTCCTCTTATCGGCATGGTCACAAGGCTCTCTTCACAGAAAGGCCTCGATCTTGTGGCAGAGGCATTGGAAGGTATTGTTGAATCAGGGGCGCAAATGGTAATTCTCGGCATCGGGGACGAGCGTTTCCACAAAGTCTTCTCAGATCTCCAGGCAAAATACAGCAGAAGCATTTCACTCACAATAGGGTTTGACAACATATTTGCTCATAAGATATATGCGGGCTCGGACATCTTTCTGATGCCGTCCCTGTATGAACCTTGCGGGCTCGGACAGCTTATCGCGCTGCGTTATGGAACAATTCCTGTGGTAAGAAGAACAGGAGGCTTAGCCGATACAATTGCTGAATATGACTTTTCTATAGGCGCCGGCACAGGATTTTTGTTCGACATGTATTCTCCCGAACAAATGCTCTGCGCTGTTAAACAGGCAGTGGAAGCATTTAAAGACAAAAAAACATGGGAGCAGATTCAAAGCAACGCCATGTCACAGGATTTTTCTTGGCATAAATCAGCAAAAGAGTACCACGCTCTTTACAAGAAGACCCTTCAAAAAAGAGAGCGGGAAAGAGCCGCTTAAGGGATTAAAAAAATATGACGGAACCTGCAGATATCAAATTAAAGGAAGCAACTCCGGAGCTGACAGATATTTTAATTAAAATTACCGGCGTCGCCTGCTCAACTCTTGAGCTGAGTGAAATTCTCAGCACAATCGCGCAAATTATAGTTAATGCGTTTCAAAAGGATTCCTGTTCCATATGCCTCCTTAAACCAAACGAGAAAGTTGTATGCGTTGAAGCAGCCATAAATACAAAAAAAGAACCTGTCGCCACATTCTGTCTCTCAATAGATCACAATGAGCTTATCGGCAAACTGCTCGGCGAACTTCAGCCTTTGGTATTTGAGGATGTCAGAGAAGAGCCCCGGGTCAAGGCCATCACAAAATCTGAAAACGACGGTCTTCTCTCGCTGCTTGCAGTGCCTATTATCAGAGACAACGCAGCGGCTGGAATTCTGATGCTTCAGTCAAAAGAGCCGTACAGATACAGTCAGGAAGAAATAAATATCCTGACTGTAATTTCACATAATATCAGCGTTGCCATTCGGAATGCGGAGCTTTACAAAAACGTCAAGACCCAGCTTGACGAACTGCATATCATTCACGAAATAGGCAAGGCATTAACATCTATCCTGACTATGGATGAGCTTCTTCCTTATATATGCAGAGAGGTGTCCCACCTATTCAATGCAAGAGGCTGCATCCTCAGGCTTCTTGAAGGAGACAACCTGCCTATTAAAGCCTCCTTCGGACTGCCGGAAAGCATTAAGAAAGAGATGAATCTGCGTGTCGGCGAAGGGATAGCGGGCTGGGTAGCGCAGACCAAAGAGCCGTTATTGGTGGATAACGTCTCCACAGGGCCTGAGAACCAGTACATCCCTGTAATAGAAGCGACAACAGTGCTGTGTGTCCCGCTGAAGATAGGGGAAGAGGTGATCGGGACGCTGGGACTTTACGATAAGAAGGATGAGTGGGGAGTCACAACCTTTACCGAACATGATCTGAATTCATTAAAGACCTTCGCCTCTGTATCATCCATTGCTATTGAAAATGCAAGACTCTACAAAACAGAAACAGAAAAAGAGGAGAAGATACTCTCTTTGTACTGGGATGTTACCCAGATCAAAGATTACCTTAAAAGCATAATAGACAACTCGGCAGACGCCATTATCATATCAGACACCAGCGGGATAATCACGTCATGGAACAGAAGGGCTGAAGAGATCTACGGATATACAGAAGATGAAGCGCTCGGCAAATTTCTTCCAATGGTCCCCGAATTCCTTATAGAGGAAGAGAAGAGAGCAATAAGGAAGATCATGCAGCATGAGACAATAAGCAATACGGAAACAGTCAGAAAGAGAAAAGACGGGCAACAGATAGAGATAAGCCTGACGCTCTCGCCCGTGCTCGATTCATCGGGCAAGGTCACAGGGGTAAGCGGAATATCCAGAGATATATCGGAGAAAAAGAGGCTTGAAAAAGAGCTGATCAAAAGAAATCAGGAATTATCAAGGCTCTTCTTTATAAACTCCGTTATCAGAAGCACACTTGATCTGGAGAAACTCATCAGGATGGTGCTTACCGTTATAACTATGGGTGACGGGCTCGGATTTAACAGAGCTGTTCTATTTCTTGTTGATGAGGGGAATCTCACATTTAAGGGTGTAATGGGGGTTGGTCCTGCGGACGCCCAGGAGGCCGGGCATATCTGGCAGGAGCTCTCCACTAAGGGAAAGACCCTTGAGAAGATAATAGAGGAGATAGAATCAGGCTTATTCAGAAAAGATTCCTATCTTGATAAAATAAGCAAAAACCTTCTTATCCCTATTGATGAAGATTGTATTTTCTTTAAGTGCGCCACTGAAAAGAAACCCTTTAATATAGAGGATGCCAGATCAAACCCGCTCGTAAATCCGATACTCATTCAGGGACTTGGAACAAAGGCATTCGGCATAGTCCCTCTCATAACAAGAGACAAGGCGATCGGAATAATACTGGTTGATAACCTTTTTACGGAAAGGCCCATAAAAGACGATGACCTGCTCTTCCTGATGGGCTTCGCAAGTCATATAGCATCGGCCATAGAAAACGCGAAGCTCTTTGAGAGCATATCGTTTGCAGAGTCTGAACTTAAACATATCTTTGAATCAATATCCGACATGGTCTTTTTTACTGATAAAGACTCCACCATAAGACGCATTAACCAGGCAGTTGTCAAAAGAATCGGGAAATCCGAGGCGGAAATAATAGGCGACAAATGCTATAAAATATTCCACGGCAAAAACGAACCGTTAGAGACCTGCCCTCATAGGAAAACATTGGAGACGAAGAAATCCTGCGTTGAAGAGATTGAAGACCCGCATCTTGGCGGAGCCTTCGTGGTCTCTAACTCGCCGATCCTTGACTCCGCAGGGAATATTTTAGGGACCGTTCATATTGCCCGTGATGTAACGGAACTCCGGAACCTCAGAGAGAGAGTTACAAGCTCTGAAAGAATGGCAGCGCTTGGAGAATTAGCCGCGAGAGTGGCGCACGAGATAAGAAACCCGCTTATCTCGGTAGGCGGTTTTGCAAGGAGGCTTGAGAAAAGGCTTACCGGCGACACAGCAGAATATGCGAAGATCATAGTTAATGAAGTCACGAGACTTGAAAGCATTCTGAAAGAAATTTTAGGTTTTGTAAAGACTTCAAACGCTGCAAAAAGCAGCACTAATGTTAATGAACTTGTTGACGATATTGTAAATCTTATCACTCCTGAGATAGAGGAGAAGGGAAATAGTATTATAAAAAATATATCGGAAACGCCGATAATCGCTGTCATCAATCCTGATAAGATAAGAGAAGCTGTATTGAATCTTATCAAGAATGCCAGCCAATCAACAGAAAACGGTACGATTATGGTAAGCACAAAGATGGAGAATGAAGAAGCTGTTATTGAGATTGCAGACACAGGCTGCGGTATCAGAAAGGAGGACCAAAAAAATATCTTCAACCCTTTTTTTACAACAAAAACTCAGGGGACAGGACTCGGTCTGGCAGTAACCCACAAAATCATTCAGGAACACAATGGAAGAATTAAAGTTGAAAGCCTTACTAAAGAGGACAAAGAGACAGGGGCAGAAGCGGATATAGGCACTGTCTTCAGGATCTTTCTGCCGATAGAGACAGCGGCTGGGGAGCAGCAAACTTAGAGACAAAATTAATGCTAAAATCGTAATCAGGGGGTGATAAAATGAAACTGCTTATTGTTGATGACGACAAAAATATTCAGCGTTTTTACAAGGAAGAGCTTGAGGAAGAAGGATATGAGGTGATTATTGCCGATACAGGCAAGGACGCCCTTGAACTGTTTGAAAAGGAAAACCCCGATGTTGTTACTCTCGACATACTGATGCCGGATATTGACGGGATAAGCCTTTTAAGAAAGATGAAGGAGATAAGGCCCAAGACTCCAATAATAATGTCAACGGCCTACGATTATAGAGATGATTTTGCAGTCTGGGCGTCAGAGGCTTACATAGTGAAGTCATCCGATCTTGACGAGCTGAAGAAAACAATAAAAAAACTCATTAGCTGATGCAAAGAAAATGATGGATAAACAAACTGAAAACGAACCGCTCTCTGAGGAAGCAAGACTTGCGGAGGATGTGGTACAGGGGATATTAAAAACAAGAAAACTCTTTACTCTCTACCCTCCAAACAATCCCGTATATATTAATGCTTCCGATTCCATCGTGGATAAATTCAGGAAATTCTTTGAAACAAACGACAGGCTCTCATTGAAAATATTCCAGAATGAGATATTATTCAACAATGAACAGGTTTATCATAACCCTGAAAAGAGCGACAATCTCGCCCTCTTCTTCTTTAAAGACGGACTGAAAGAGATAACTTTCTTGAGCAGTGTTACCCGGAATGAGATTGAGGAGTTCATACGAATCTTAATTACAGACTTTGAACACGATGCGCCTGATGATGATATAGTTACAATCCTCTGGGAAAAAAATTTTGAGCATATAACGTATTTCGCGGACGAGAATTTTCTGACCGACGTATCCGAGGAAGAGAAGGCTGCAGATAATATCAAAGAGAGGGTCTACTCTGATGATTCCCTGAAAAAGGCCTACCACGACAGTCTTAAAGCAGAAACTGTGCAGCCGGATATTCCCGTTCCGTTGAGTACGGAAGATATTCAGCATTTGTCCAGCGACATGGAACTGCAGCATCAATCAAAAACAGACAAATTTGTAGTGATCCTCTTTGAACTGCTTTACAATTCAACTGACCTCGTAACCTTCAAAGAAATTGTCAGACATATTGAATCAGCTCTAAAATACTGCGTCTCAATAGGCGACTTTAGAAGCGCCTCCCATATCCTGAATGTTATAAAAGATGACAGCAAGAAAAGGGTCTATGAAGACAAAAAAAATATCTTTGACCCGATATTTACCGTTATCAACACCGGCGCCTTAATCGGGGATGTAGGCAGAATTATTGAAAATGCAACGGCAATTGAAGAAGGCTGGTTTATATCGTATATAAAGCATCTTAATGAAACGACCATTCCTCATTTCATAAATATCATGGGAGAGGTTCAGAGTTTAAAAGGCAGGCACCTTGTTATGGAAGCGCTGTCAATTGTCGGACAGCTTAATATAAAAACTCTGGCCGAAGGACTCAAAAACAGCAAATGGCATGTGGTAAGAGACACGATTCATATTCTCGGCAAGATCGGCAACTCAGCATCCATTGAATATCTCGCAAAAAGCATATCACATGCTGATGAAAGGGTAAGGAGAGAGGCTGTAAAAACTATTGGAAGTCTCAAGAGTCCCGAAACGCTTCTATATCTTACAAAGGCTTTAAGTGACCAGAGTTATGCCGTTAGGATAACGGCTGCAAAAGCCATAGGCAATATGAGGACTAAAGAAGCAAAGAAAGCGCTTATTAACGAGCTGACTTCAAAAGATTTCATTTCCAAAGATTTTGCTGAGAAGAAGGAGTATTTCGGCATTATTGCTCTCTGGCCTGACTCCGAGGTCAAAGAATTCCTCATCAGAACTCTCAGGAAAAGACAATTTTGGAAAACAATTAAAAATAATGAAACAAGGGCGTGCGCTGCTTATGCCTTAGGGGTTCTGCGTGACAAAGACGCCCTCCCCCTGCTTCAGAAAACAAGCAGGTCGGGCAATAAGGTTTTAAGAGAAAATTCTTTAGCAGCTATTAATAAACTAACAACATGAGTTGCGTTTAACACTATGGAAGATAAAGAATTTGAAAAGATTGCCAAAGGCTTAATAAATTCCCTTGCTTTGGTAATAAAGACAGCTCAGATACATCAGATTAATAATATTGCCGTAGTAAATGCTATCCAGAAGTTTCTCTCCTTTCTAAATCCGATCTTGTCGTCAGAAGCGGTAATTATAGAGCTTGTGGGTGAGTTTTTCCATCTGAACAACAGCAGGGTCCGGTATTCCATGGAGTACATATTTAATTTTGAATTCTTAATAGAAGAATTTAAGAAGAAGAGGCTCGGCACTATAATCTTTGATGAGGTTGTACAGGAAGATGATATTAAGACACTGGTCAATGCCATAATATCCTCAAGTCATGCAGAAATGCCTTTTCACGTAATTCACAAAGCTCTTGAAGAAGTGCCTCAAATCCACGTAAAAGAATTGAGAAAGATCAGTGATGACCATACTGAATTTGAAAAGAAACAACTTATAAAAAGGTCCTACCTTAACGCGGCCGCCTTAACAAAAGATATCACCAACAGAGTAAAAGCTGGTGAAATGGTGAGCCTTAAAAGACCAAAAAGAACCATAGGAACAATAATAGACCAGCTCGTTGAAGACGAATCAATGCTTATCGGCATGACCACTATAAAAGATTATGACGAATATACGCATTATCATTCGGTAAATGTAAGCATATTATCTATGGCTCTTGGACACAAGTTGGGATTATCAAGAAAAATCCTTGCAAATTTAGGCCTTGCCGGACTCATGCATGATATAGGGAAGATTCAAATACCGATAGATGTCCTGAATAAACCAACCTCTTTTACAGACGAAGAATGGCAGATGATGAAACAGCATCCGGCACACGGCGCACTGGTAATCTTACGGATCAAGGAGATTGATGATTCACTTGTAAACCTTGTCATACCGACCTTTGAACATCATCTAAACTATGACCTTACAGGCTATCCAAAATTAAGGCACAGGGTCAAGCTTGATTTTTTATCAAGCATTATAGCAATAGCAGACCAATATGATGCCATGACTTCAGCAAGAGTCTATTCGAGGGTGCCGCTGTCGCCTGAAAGAGCCCTGAGCACTTTACTCGACAAGAGCGGCACGCAGATTGACCCTTACCTTCTTAAGGTATTTATCAATATGATCGGCATTTATCCAATCGGCAGTCTCATTGTCATGAACACAAATGAAATGGGGCTGGTCTTTGAAAACAACACAAATCCTGACCTGATTAACAGGCCCAGAATTCTTATCATAAGCAACCGTGCAGGAGAAAGGATTCTGGATAAAAATACCGCAGTGGATCTG
>JBFLVX010000112.1:0-7883 GCA_040758255.1 Nitrospirota bacterium | reverse complement strand
GCATCCTGCATTGTTTTTATCTTCTGCTCTGCTTCCTGTTTCCCGGCGTCAAGCCTTCCGCAGTTTGTCCTCTTTTCGCTGATCAGGCTTCTTAAATTCTCCTTCTCTTTCTCCTCATCATCCATCTCCATGGCAAGGTATTCAAGCTTTTTGTTATGCCTCTCAATCTCCGTATCCATGCTCCCGATCCTGACCTTCAATTCGTGGCAGTATTTCTCTTTGCCGGAAATATCCCCTTCAAGGGTTTTGATATCATGCTCGATAGTTTTGATCTCATCTCTGAGCACGATGACCATATTCTCATTCTTCGCAATCCGTTCCTTCTTGCTTGCTATATCTTTCGTAAGCTCCTTTATCTGGCGCTTTACTTTAAGCACGCCTTTTTCAATACCTCCGAAAACCATGCCTGACGGCTCAAGTACCTCTCCGTCAAGAGTTACAAAGTATGATGGTTTTGAACTCCTCTCATTAACGGACTTCTCCCATAATGCAAATGCCGCGCCTAAATTACTCACTAAAAGAACATCATTCAGGAGCGCGCCTGCAACATTCTCATACCCGTTCCTGGCCCTGACAAAATCTACAGCCCTCCCTATAACGCCGTTTGCAGGGCTGGCATCTTCGTTAACATTTTGAGTCATCAGCGCTTCTTCCGCCTGGCCGACTGATATAAATCCGCTTCTTTTTGTATTCTGCTCCTTTATGAGCTTCATGGCCGCTGTAATTTCATGCCTGTCTCCGAGAACTGATGCGTTAAGTTTATCTCCAAGCACCGCCTCTATGGCGGCTTCATATTCAGGAGGGGTCTCAAAAACATCGGCTATCTGACAGAGCGCCTTAATGCTCTCGTCAAGAACGCTCTTTTGACCTGCATTGAACTCCTGAAGGGAATCGAGTTTTGAACTCATGGCAGCCAGTTCTTCTCTGTCCTTGTAAAGCTGTTCTTCGCTCAAGGTCAATTCATCTTTTTTTCTGCCTAACGCGTCAACTGCCTCTCCCTTTGATTTTATCTGCGATGAAAGTTCGGATTCTGATTTATGGAATTCATTCCTTGTGTCGTTTATTGATTTTTGCAGGGCGGAAAGATCGTTTTTAACGGCAGTTATATCTTCCGAGCTCTTTTCAGTCTTATGGCTGAGGCTCTCTATTATTTCAGACAGATGCTTGATCTCATTATTTAAAATGCTGATCTCTTCAGCCTTATTGAATATCTGCCTCTTGTCAATTTCGAGCTTCTCTTCCAATCCGGCAATTTCCTCTGCCATTTCAGAAAAGAGCCTTCCTTTATCCTCAAGCGTGCCTGACAGGCTTAAAAGTTTGTTATCAATCTCTGACTTATCATTTTCTATCTTTTTCAACTGGAGAAGAGCGTTCTCATTGCCTGACGACAGCTCTTCATCGCGGGCTTGCAAGTCCTTTATCCTTGCCCTTAGATTTTCGCAATCAAGCTTAAGCAATGCTATATTGCCCTCGCCCTCTGTAACCACCTTCTCGGATTGATAGAGTCTGGATCTTAACTCCTGAACGCCTTTCTCCTTTTCAACGCACCCGCGTTTCTTCTCCTCTATTAAGGCCTCTAAAGAATGCAGCCCGGCTGAAAGTTCAGCCTCTTTTGCCTTAAATTCATTCTCTGAAGACGTGAGCCCGGCGGTCTCATCCTTAAGATTATTTACGTCTCTCTTTGCTATTCTTATATCAATATCCTTTATCTCTTCAAATAGCTTCTTGTATCTCTCCGCCTTTTTTGCGTGCCTGTCTATTGAGCTTATCTGCCTCTTTACCTCGGTTATTATGTCCTGAAGCCTTTGAAGATTTGATTTGGAAGAGTCAAGTTTTTGGAGCGCCTCCGCCCTTCTCACCTTATACTTCATCACGCCTGCAACTTCTTCAATAAGGAATCTCCGGTCCTGCGGCTTTGAATTGAGGATGTAATTCATCTTCCCCTGTTCCAATATCGAATACGCCTTGATCTCAAGCCCTGTATCAAGGAACATATTCTTTATGTCCTTCAGCCTGCATTGGACCTTGTTCATCAGATATTCGCTTTCGCCGGATCTGTAAAGACGGCGAGTTACTGAGATCTGCCCGCCGTCAGAATCGCCACTGTTCTCAGGCATGTCCTGGGCTTTGCCGTTGACATCGGAAAGGACGAGGGTGACTTCAGCCATGCCTTTGGTCTTTTTGGTTGTGGAACCGAAGAATATAACGTCTTCCATGCTGTCGCCCCTGAGGCTCTTGGCGCTCTGCTCTCCAAGAACCCATTTAAAGGCATCAACAACATTGCTCTTGCCGCAGCCGTTCGGGCCGACAATTGCTGTCATACCGGGATGGAAGCTGAAGACAGTCTTATCCGCAAAAGATTTAAACCCGATTAATTCTATCCTGTCGAGATGCATGTATGCAGTTTACAGATGACAGTCGTCACCTGTAAATTTAAAATCCCCTCAAAGTATTTAAATGCAGATCTTACTTGCTTCTTCTCTGATGTTTTGTCTTCTTGAGCAGTTTTTTGTGCTTATGCTTGCTCATCTTCTTCTTGCGCCACTTTACAACATTCCCCACTTACTCACCTCCTTAATGTTTTGATCCTGTATGTTTATCTGAATTCCGCGATCTGTAATGTTCTGTTGTCTGATGCATGAACGCCTCAAGCTGCATCCCTGAACACGCTGCCTCAGCGCCGTCATAGGCGATGCTGAGACAAGGGATCCCGGCCTCCTGCTTCAGCCCCTTCAAAAGGGCGGAGACGATTGTGCCGGGCATGCAGCCGAAAGGCATAGCGCATATTATACCTGAAGCGCCGTTTTTTACAAAGTCTATCGCCTTGCCCATGCTCAAAACCGCCTCGCCTTCAAAGGAATCATGCAAAAACGGGGATGCGTTCTTGAGTATTTCGCTTGTGGGTGGTTCGTGAAGCGTCTTCAGAAAGCCTTTGAATGGTTTTGAAAATCTGCGGTCTACCCTGTCCTGCACAAAACGCGTCATGCAGATGTTTAAGATATCTCCCGCATTATCCATTGAAAAAGGATTATTCTTTACCCTTGTCAGGGCTTTTCTCAATGACATAAGGTTCACATAATATATCCACTCCTCAACAGGGGCGAGCCAGACCTCGCCGCCTAAGGCCTCAATCTTTTCAATAATATCTTCATTGGAAAAACTGTTCTGCCTTACAAATATCTCCCCGATGATGCCGATAAGGGGCTTTTTACGATTGTCCCTCTTTATTAAAGAGAAATCCTCACGCATCCCATTTAAAAGCTCAGGCATCGCCCCGTTGCTGCTCTTGACACTCCTGCTGATATTTGCGAGGTATTTGGAATACAGCGTTCCGGTCTCTCCGGCATTGATCTCATAGGGTCTTGTTTCATGAAGGCATTTTATCAGCATCTCTGTTGCGATAATCCCCCTCCATGCGTTCTTTGCGAAATCACTGCCGACAATGCCCAGCTCCCTGTAAAATGTTTCATCCTGATTGGGAGAGAATATAGGCACCTGGGGAAGCCCTATCTCATCAAGCACAAGCCTGTGCATGACATTATATTGGCCGAAACGGCAGGGGCCTGTTCCCGAAGGCATAAAGAATGCCGCGCGGTCAGGATTGAAATCGTGCGACCTGGTCTTACTCACCATGTCGCCTGTTGTTACAGCGCATGGATAACATTCTTTGCCGGATACATGCTGCCTTCCGATCTTGACAGCCTCTGCGGTGGATCTCTCTAAAACCTCAGCCTCAAGCCCGCATGTCTCAAAGGCAGCGGCAAGGGCAAACGCGTGATCGGACATCCTTGGCACATAGACGATCCTGTTTTTTGAAGAGCCCTTTTTTATTGAGATGAGCTTCACCCTTTCCGGTTTGCCTGAACGAATATCCTTTCTGTTGGTGATACTGTCAAGGAACGCCTCGCACCTTGTAATAACTCCGGCGTCCGCGCTGTGCTCATCAATCTCAATATGAAGGAAGGGCTTGCCTGAGATCGCTTCATGGAAAAATCTATGTATAAACGAGTCAGGCCCGCATGAGAAATTGCCGATATAGAGAGGAAATAGTTTCGGGTTATCCCTTGTCAGTTCAGCCGCCTTCAGTATCTTCTGCCCTGACCTCCAGTACATGTTAGGCCATATATCAAGAATATTTACGTCATCCAGAGGCAGATAATCCATCGGCATAGAGAATACCCCCAACGCGGCGAGCTTCTTTGGTATCTCAAGATTGATGCCTGAATCAAAAGCATTATATGAACGGCCTATTATGACTATGGTCCGCTCCGGCAAAGCCTTCAGAATCTCTCCGCCCCTCTTCCTCACTGAAGATTCAAAATCATCCTGCGCTATTTCAGCCTTTTTTAATGCCTTGCGGATTGAACTCAGAGAGATTTTAAAAAGGCTTAAAACCCTCTTCATCTCTTTCAAGAGACGCCCCTCTCCATACTCCATATTTATTACAGGCTCAAGGAACTTTGTTCTATGGGGGCCGAAGGCTATATTTGCAAGATATGGCATTGTCTGCGCATACGGACATGCGAAGCCCCTTGTCTTTTTGCCTGCGTCGCTGAAATTTATAAAGCTCGGCAGGAAGACAGCGTCAAGATCTTTCCCGATTAAATCCTTTATATGTCCATGCGCAACCTTGTGAGGGAAACAGCTTTCACTCAGGATGCTCTCGACCCCTTTATTTATAATGTGCCTGTTGGTGTCGTCTGAGAGTTCCACATTAAAACCGAGTTCCCATAAGAACGTGCTCCATAGAGGCAGATAATCATGGAAGAAGAATATCCTTGGTATGCCTATACGGGGCCTGCGGTTATTTCCGGCGGCTTCCTTATTGTTAAATCTTTCCGAATACTCTCTGTGCGATTTTAGAAGCAGTTCCTCACGCTCTTTAAAAAGGTCGGGCATGCCTGACAAACTCTCCTGCTTCTTTCGTTTAACATCATATTTTTCACATCTGCTTCCGTAAAAGAGCGGTTCATCTTCTCCCTCTATCTTTACCCTGTTTATCTCGCAAATGTTGTCACACCCCTTGCACTCGAATGATTTGATCTCATAAGCCCGTTTTGAAAGGTCGAATCCCTTGAAAGACGATGACCCCTGATTCTTCATATGTTCTCTTGCAATGAGCGCCATTCCTATAGCTCCGGTCACATCATGGTGAGGCGGAACAGTGATTTCTTTCTCAAGATAATTCTCAAAGGCGGCAACAATAGCCTTATTGAATGCCGTGCCTCCCTGAAAGAATATTTTATTGCCGATAGCCCTTCCGTCAACAACCCTGTTTATATAATTCTGGACGATCGAATAGGCAAGGCCGGCAACCAGATCTTTCTTCGGCAATCCCCTCTGCTGCTTAGACAACATAGAACTCTCCATAAATACCGTGCATCTCTCACCAAGAGAGCAGGGAGTTCCTGAATCAAACGCGAGATCGGCAAACTCCTCTTTTATCGCTATATCAAGCTTCTCAGCCTGCTCTTCAAGAAAAGAGCCTGTTCCTGCTGCGCAGGCTTTATTCATCTCAAAGTCAACTATAACGCCGTCTCTAAGTGAGATGTATTTCGAGTCCTGCCCGCCGATCTCCAGAATAGTATCAACATCAGGGGCGATCGCAATTGCAGCCCTTGCCTGAGCTGTTATCTCATTCTTGACAATATCCGCCCCGACAAAGTCAGCTATCATATACCTGCCTGAACCCGTAGTTCCGACCCCTCTAATCCGGACCTTCTCTCCAATCTCAAGACCCACTTCATCAAGCCCCTGCCTGACAGCCTCAATAGGCCTTCCGGCTGTCATCAGATATCTCTTTGAAAGAAGCCTGCCCTCTTCATCAATAACAGCAAGATTGGTGCTTATTGAGCCAATGTCAATGCCGAGGAAAGCGTCAATCATCTCAGATGTTTCAGGCTTATGGATGTAGTATGAAACCCTGTGCCTGTTATTAAACTCTTCCTTGTCCACACAGAGCGGCTTGCAGCCGTTTTCATCATCATTTGAGCGGGCGGTCATGAGGCATTCAAGTTTCTTAATATTAAATGAGCGCTTAACGCCTTCCTCAGAATCCTTAAGGGCCGCGCCGATTGCGGGCATCAAGGCATAATGTTCCGGGATAATAAGCGTCTCAACGCCCAGCACCTCCCTGAACGCCCTCCTTACCCCTTCATTCGCCGCCACCCCTCCATACAGGCTAATCGGTTCAGGTAGCGCCATGTTCTTGCAAATGCTTCCTTTGAAGTTCCTTGCCACTGCAAAACAGAGCCCGGCGACAATATCCTCAACAGGAGTGGCGATCTGCTGAAGATGGATCATGTCTGATTTCGCAAAGACACTGCATCGCCCGGCAATGCGCGGAGGGTGCGCTGATTTAAGAGCTATCGTGCTGAACTCCTCTATGCTCAGCTTAAGCCTTTCAGCCTGCTGGTCAAGGAATGAACCCGTGCCTGCTGCGCAGACTGAGTTCATGGAGAACTCTTTGACAGCGCCGTTATCAAGAAGGATCAGTTTTGAATCCTCTCCTCCAACTTCGATAACGGTTCTGATATGGGGGTAAAGTTCTTTTGTTGAATGACTCAAAGCGACTACTTCATTAATATGTCCGATGCCCAATGCCTGTGAAATAAGCTTCCCTGCAGAACCTGTGATGCTAAGAGCAGAAGTAAGAGCATAATCTTTTAGAAGTTCATATGAGACCCTGACCGGATCCCCTTTGTGCCGAATATACTTCGTTTCGAAGATATTCCCATCCCCGTCCAGAACAGCAAGTTTGACACTTACAGAACCTGCATCAAGTCCAATGTGTCTATTCATAGTATCATTTTATCAATCATTGCCGAAGAGACCGGCAACCTTAACTATTTTCCATTTGTAAGGAGATTTCTCAAAATACACCTTGATTCCCTGCCATGTCACTGAATCGCCGATTATATATTCCCTTGTAGCACCTTCCGTTGCGATCACTTTAACGTTCAGATCGGCAACAGCAGTCTTATCCTGAACAGTTATCTTTAAAAGGTTCTTCTCAAATTCAATATCATCAAGCCTCTTAAAGACTATCTCCATTCTCTTCTTCAGGATAAGATAGCTGTTGCCGTAATCATCTCTGTAATTGAACGAGATATATTCAAGCAGCTTTTCAATGTCTTCTTTTGAAAGAGCCTCTTCACTGCCGGAAATTACACGCCTTATCCGCTTTTCATCAGTCGGATAAAGAACAAATACAGCCGCAGCAACTATAAGAAAGAGCAATAAATAAAGATAAGTTTTTTTGAAACTATTCGCTCTTCTTTGCATTTGCTCTTTCGGCGATAATCTTCTGCGCTACATGCGCAGGAACTTCTTCATAATGGGACGCTTCCATTGTATAAAAGCCGCGTCCGCTTGTCAGGGAATTGAGCTGATTCGCGTAAATCAGTATTTCAGACATCGGCACCTGTGCGCTTATCTTCTGGTTACCGCCCGCCTGCGGCTCAACGCCCTGCACTTTCCCGCGTTTGGAGTTAAGGTCGCCGATGACCGCGCCAAGCGATTCATCCGGCGTGATCACTTCCATCCTGACTATCGGCTCAAGAATTGCTACCTTCGCGTTCTGAGCAGCGTTCTTAAGCGCAAAAGAGCCTGCGATCTTGAATGCCATTTCAGATGAGTCAACAGTGTGATATGAACCGTCATACAAGGTTGCCCTCATGTCAATGACCGGATAGCCCGCGACCAGCCCCTCTTTCATGCATTCAATGATCCCTTTTTCAACTGCGGGAATATATTGCCTCGGTATTACTCCTCCCACAATATTATCAACAAATTCAAAACCCTTGCCTCTCGGCAGCGGTTCTATCTTTATCCAGCAGTCGCCGAACTGCCCCCTTCCGCCGGACTGCTTTTTATATCTGCCT
>JBFLVX010000111.1:2404-7959 GCA_040758255.1 Nitrospirota bacterium | reverse complement strand
GTTCAGTAAAAGTCCCGACAGCACCGCGGAAATAGGCGTGGGCCCTTCACTGTGCGCGTCAGGCAGCCAGTTATGAAGAGGGACAAGACCAACCTTTGTGCCGTAACCGACCATTAGAAATACAAATGCAAGCGACAACACCGTAGGTTCAAGGCTTCCGCTCACCCTGCTTAAGTTCGTCCATAGAAGCGCTTCCCCGCCTTCTCCAAGAACCTTCTCAGCGGCAAAGTAAAGAAGCACTGTTCCGAAGAGCGCCTGTGAAATTCCCACGCCGCAGAGTATGAAGTATTTCCACGCGGCCTCAATTGCAGTAGGCGTCCTGTATAAAGAGACGAGCAGCACAGTGGATAGCGTTGCAAGCTCCATGGCGATCCAGAGCACGCCTATATTATTTGTCAAAAGGCAGAGGAGCATGGCAAAGATGAAGAGCTGAAACATGGCGTGATAAAAACGGATCCTTATATGGCCTATCCTGCCGTGCTCCCTTTCCAGCCTCATATATCGTCTGCTGAAGATGGCTGTGGTCATCGAGACAAAAGCTGTGAGCACAGAGAGATAGACGTTGAAGGCGTCAACAAAGAAGAAATTCTTGCCGGCCAGCATAGGTCCTTGTTCATAAACCTGAAGCGCAAGCCCCGCTCCCGCAATGAAAGTGGCCGCAGAACCGACAATGTTTATCTCAGGCGCGAATTTTCTGTCCCCGACAAACGCCAGTATCGCAGCGGCAATAAGCGGGACGAGTAATAAAATTAACAGCATTAAATTTGCTCCATTTTAATTATCATTTAACATCATTTCCAGCATCTTTTACTCTTAACTCCTCACTCACAACTCTTAACTGTCTTTAATCCTCCTCTTTCAGTCTTGCCATCTGATCAACGTCCAGACTGTCAAAGGTGGTATTTATATGAAAGAAGAATATGCCGAAGATAAACGCGGCGATCAGAATATCAAGAGCAACACCCAATTCCACCACAAGAGGCATGCCGTATGTCGCGCTGGTAGCGGCAAAGAAGAGGCCGTTCTCCATCGCAAGAAAGCCGATTATCTGAGTGACCGCGTGCCTCCTTGTTATCATCATCAGCAGCCCGATCATGACAGTTGCAAGCGCAACAGCGAGTGTTGAACGCGTTACAAGTGTTGAAAGCTCCATGACCGGCGCGGTCAGATGATAAGAGAATATAACAAGCGCTATCCCTATCAGCATGGTCATTGGAATATTCACAACCATCTCAACCTCCTTGTGCACTTTAAGTTTCCGGATGAGCACATGCAGTATGTATGGAAGCAGGATGACTTTCAGCGAGAGTGTCAGCAGGGACGATATGTAAAGATGGTGCTTTCCCGCGACAAAACCGACTATCGCGGTGTTTACAGACAGAAAAAGCCCCTGCCATGCAAACAGGTTCACAAGTCCGTACATCCTTCTCTGAGCAAGCATGGCGAAGGCTGTAAGGAGCACAAGTGCTGCAAGAAAACTGGTTATTTGAGAGGCAATGTTTATGTTCATATCATTAAAATATTATTTCACCACAGAGGTCACAGAAAAAAATAAAAAGTTAAGAGGTTAAGAAACTATTATGCAGGTTTCTCTCATCCTCTCATTTTCTCAACTCATTTCATCTCTTCTCTATAACCTCTGTGTTCTCTGTGGTTAATTCTTCTTTTCCTTTCACTCCAAAATAAAGAACGACAGCATCCCAAGCGTTGCAAGTAAAAACGCAGACCCTAAAAATTCGGTCATGCGGAATATCCGCATCTTTGCAAGCCCTGTCTCTATCAGCACAAGTCCGATCCCTATAATCCCCAGCTTCAGGACCATAAAGAGGAATGCTAAGAGTATCGGTATAAGATCACCTGATGACGCGATCCCCCAAGGGGCGAAAGCCGCAATGCCAAGCATTACAAAAAGAAAGAGCTTCATCATGCCTGCCCATTCTATAAGCGCAAGATGCCTCCCCGAATATTCAAGTATCATAGCCTCATGTATCATCGTAAGCTCCAGATGAGTTGCCGGATTATCCACCGGTATCCTGCCGGTCTCCGCAAGGGCGATCAGGATAAAGGCGATAAGGGCAAAGGCAATAGACGGCCTGAAGACGGATTGGCCGGTGTAGATTACATGCACCATCTGCGAGAGGGACGTTGACTTGCTCGCCAGAGAAACGGTAAAGATCGCCATGAGCATGGCCGGTTCCGCGAGAGATGCAATTGTCATCTCGCGGCTTGAGCCCATGCCGCCGAAAGCGGTCCCCATGTCCATCCCTGCCAATGCGGTGAAGAAGCGTGCGATTGCAAAGAGCGCAACAAGCACAATTACGTCCGCCGCATATGCTATCGGCAGATCCACGGTCAGCATCGGGATGATCCCGCCGGCAAGAACGGCTGTCCCGAACACGAGATAGGGCGTAAAGCGGAATATCCATGTAGCGTTATCAGCCAGCAGCACGTCTTTTGAAAAGAGCTTGTCAAGGTCTCTGTAGGGCTGAAAGAGTCCGGCTGATGTGCGGCCCTGTGACCAGCACTTCAGCATCCTCACCCATCCTGTGAAGGCAGGCGCAAGCCCGATGAGAATTATCAGTTGCAGGAACTCTGTTATGAATGTATAAAGTTTCATCTTGAAAATAACAAAAGTATTATTATGGTTATAAAAGAATATATAAGATAAGCCTGTATACGCCCCTGCTGGAGTTTCCCGACATGGCGCGCCACCCAGAAACTGGAATCAACAATCGGCTTATACAACCACCCCCAGAAACGGTCTCTTATCTTAAGGTGATAGTTCAATCTTTTCGGAAAAGGCTTATGCGTTCCGCAAGGAGTAAGTTTCACCTCTTCCTTTATCTTGAATAGAAAGCCGAATATCCTGCGTATGGGCATTGAAAAAGACGAGGCGCTGTACTGCATCCTCTCATTAAGCTTTGCAAATCCGCAGTCCCATATGGGCGCTCTCTGTATGTTGCCGGGCCTGACGTGCAGAAGAAGATAGACCGCGATAACAACAAACAGTATTCCCAGAAATACTATCGGTCCTGAATATGACGCCCTCTCAGGGGCAATAGGTGACAGCCAAAGCCAGCCGTAGGCTCCTGAAGACGCGCCGATCTTTGTGCCGATAAGCTGCTGGGGAATTATGTCCATCCAGTCAATGAAGAAGGTAGGCAGAATACCGAGTAATAGACACGCGAGCGCGGCCAATATCATGCCTGAACGCATAGGCCAGTCAGCCTCATGCACGCGCGGCATATGAGCGCCTCTCCAGTGTCCCATGAAGGTGATCCCGAACGCCTTTACAAAACATGCGGCTGAAAGAGCGGCTGTTAAAGCAAGAAGCGCGGCGCCGAGCGGTATCAATAATTTCAGCATGGGACTCGGCAAAGCAGGCGAGAGCAGGAACGCCTGAAACGTAAGCCACTCAGACACGAATCCGTTGAATGGAGGCAGCGCTGAGATAGATACGCAGCCTATGAGAAAGAGCGGGGCGGTCCATTTCATGCGGTGAATGAGACCTCCCATCATCTCCATATTGCGCTCACCGGTTGCGTGAAGCACAGCCCCCGCGCCCATAAAGAGGAGCCCTTTGAACATGGCGTGATTCATTGTATGATAAAGCCCTGCTATCAGGGCAAGCGCGGCAAGCAGAGGCATCTGAAATGAGGTGAATATCATTGAGGCGCCTATGCCGATCAATATTATTCCGATATTCTCTACGCTGGAGTACGCAAGGAGCCTCTTCAGGTCATCCTGCATCAGGGCAAAGAGAACGCCCATAACAGCGGAGAGGAGCCCCAATATCAGGACAACAGCGCCCCACCACCACGGGAATCCGCCAAGCAGGTCGAATGTAACTCTTATTATTCCGTAGATGGCGGTCTTGAGCATAACGCCGCTCATCAGCGCGGATACATTTGACGGCGCAACCGGATGTGCCTCAGGAAGCCAGACATGAAGGGGAATGACTCCTGCCTTTGCGGCGAATCCGAAGAATGCCAGAAAGAATGCGGCAGTCGCCCATTTAAACGGAAACTCAGCTTGTCTCATCGCGTCAAACGTATAACCGCTGAAACTCTCAAAACCGGTGGTAAGCCCTGCCATAATGCCAAATGAGAGAAGTATGGCTATAGCTCCGATATGAGCAATTATCATATAGAGGAACGCGGCCTTCCTGTTTTCAATATTCTCATCTTCAAACATCACAAGGAAGTATGAGGCCGCTGCCATCACTTCCCATGATATGAGAAAAAAGAGGGCGTCATCCGCAAGGACAACCATCATCATTCCGGCAAGAAAGAGGCAATAAAAAATAATGAGGCTTGTTACCTGCCGGCGGCCTAAATATCCTTTGACATAACCTATTGAATAAAGCGAAACAAAGAAAGACAAGAGGCATATAACCGTAATGAAAAATCCCGCAAGCGGGTCAACCCTCAGGTGAAACGGAAGGTCAGGCAGTCCCAACAGCAGGATCAATTTATTCGTAATTCCGCCGCCCACAGCCCAGACACCTCCGGCTATGCCGAGCAATGAAGCAAGGGAAGTCAGCATGAAGGATACATTGATCAAAAGACGCTGATTATGCTTCAACAGCGGCACAAATAAAATAGAGAGCAATAGCAGAAGTACAGAGGAGGAAATTATTTCAAGAGGCGTAAAAATCATCTTACCGACTCTCCATGCGTTGAGAAGATACAGTTGGAGATTATCACTTTCCGTATTGGTAGCAAAAAAGTTACCGCGGCAGAAAGGAGACAAAACTTAGAGATGAAGAGAACAGGTTCCGTATCCATTTCAAAAACAGATTATTATATATTGGATGGCGAAGTTAAATAAAGGGAGCCGCAATAAAAACTCAAGCATTAACGCCCGGGGTTATCTCCTTCCATCTCCCGCTTCTGAAACGGAGCGTCATCCCGATCCCCTGAAAGAATATTGACATTGCCATGGCAATCCATACGCCTGTTGCGCCAAGCCCTGCCGGGACAGCGAGGATGTATGCAAGCGGCAGACGTATTACCAAGTGCGTGCTCACAATGGCAAGCATCGCGCCTTTTGTATCTCCCGCGCCTGTGAGGCTGCCGGCAAGGATAACGCTGACAGCCATAAACGGCTCTGAAAGCATCGAGATCCTGAGATATCTGACAGTCTCGTCAAGCACGATCTGGTCATTTGAAATTATTGAGGATATTTCCCGCGCCCATATGAAGACCGGGATTGCCATGAGGGTGATGACAGCAGCGCCTGAAAGTGATATTTTCCAGCCTATCCTTTCAGCCCTCGCAGGCGAGCCTGCCCCGAGGTTCTGCCCTGTAAGCACTGACGCCGCCATATTGAGCGCGAATACCGGAAGATAGATTATTGCCTCTATCCTGAGGCCGTTGGTAAGCGCGGCCATAGCGGTTATGCTGACATCATGAAGACGGCTGAGGATGTTGTAAATAATAATATTGGCTGCGCTCCACGATATCTGTATCATCGCCGCAGGCCAGCTTAAAGCGATTATCCGCTTCACGAGCCCTGATGAAACATGCCATGTGCCTGAGAATATATCCTTCCAC
>JBFLVX010000111.1:0-2394 GCA_040758255.1 Nitrospirota bacterium | reverse complement strand
AAGAGCATAAAGCATATGATTGTTCCCGCTGTCATTGAGATTGCGGCAGCCAATGCTATACCTCTGTAACCGAAGCCGTCAAAGGAGAAGATCCCAAAAACGAGGAGGAAATCCAGAACAATATTCAGCAGGCTCACAAGGAACATCGCTGTCATTGTAAGGCGCACATCGCCGCCCGCGCGGAAGACGGCGTTTGAAAGTATCACCATATAATTAGGCGCAAGGGCAAATACGTAGATTATGAAAAAGTCAGCGGCTGTGTCTCTGATATCCCCTGAAAATCCCGCAAGCGATATTATCAGGTCTCTAAAAATAAAGCCGGGGATCGTGAGAAGCAGGGCGCACGCGCCGCCGAATATCAGCGCCTCTCTTGCCGAAGAGAGAGCATCATCAATCCTGCCTGAGCCCACAGCCCTTGAAAGTATCGCCACCGCGCCAATGCCTATTGCGTTTGCGATGATGATGGTAAAAAAGTAGAGTTGCCCCACAAAACCAGCAACAGCCTGTATCTCAGGCCCGAGGAGGCCGGCAACGTATATCTCCGTCATCCCCACGAGGAAATTGAAGAACATCACAAGGAGCATGGGCCATGACATATGCCATATGTTCTTCCACGTGCTTCCTGTTGTAAGATCTGCCAGTATGGTTTGCGGCACCAAATCCTCCAAACATTTAAGCTTCAGACATTATACATCTTTCAGTTATGAAGCAGGAATGACCGGCAGGCGATTTGAATCTTCTCATGCTCATGTATAATTAATCAGGACAGGGTTATGGAAATTAAGAGCAAAACAGAAAAAAAGAGAGACGCCTTAATGCTTCAGGAGCTTGGCAAGAAGCTTTTCAAGCTTCCAGAGCCCGCGCTTAAAAAGATAGAGCTGCCTGAAGAGATCTATAATTCTGTCAAATTCGCAAAAAACATAAAAAGCCGCAGCGCGCTCAAAAGACAGCTTCAGTACATAGGCGTCCTGATGCGCAAGATAGACCCTGAACCTATTAAAGAGGCGCTTCGCAATATAGAAGGTAACTTAAGGAGCAAGGATAAAAGAGGGCAGATTTGATTGGTGCCGCAAGGCTGACCCGCAAGTAATGAAAACTTACAAGTAAAAGCATGAAGTCACTATATTTGATTTTATCATATATTTTTCTGCTGACTTGTGGCCCTTTTAATTCCACATTTTCATCATACTACCTTGATTGGATTGTAATTATTTTCAGTTTAACTTCCCTCATTTTTTGCTGGTTGTTCTTTTATAAAAGAGAAGTTTTGCGTCAGAAGAATATGCTTCTGGTTATGCTTTGCCTGGTATATGCTGGAATCATCGCGGTCAACAGCACTTTTCACGGTATTGCATTGAACACTCTACCCGATGAGATGAATATTAACCTCATGCAGCATAAAGCAGTTGCCTGGAGAGATAGAAATCTTATTTTTACATTACATTACCTGTTTTTCCCTCTTTTTTTTCTGATTCAATATGCGTTACTCAGAAGAGTTGAGCGTCATGTTGTTATTCGTTTTTTTGCATCAGCAATGATATTCAGTCTGCTCATACTCTTTTATCAGAAATATTATGACATAGCTTTGCTGAATCAACCTTATTGGCAGGAGCTTCACAGGATAGGCGGACTATCTACTGATCCGAACGCTTTTGCAATGACCGCATTCCTTTTACTCCCATTGTTTGCTTTAAGCATATATACAGAAAAAACAAGAATTCTGAAAATATTCTATATGCTTCTTATTGTTTTTTTATTTGCCGGAGTGTTGTTTGCCGGCAGCAGAACAGCGTTGTGTGGATTATCACTGTTAATCTTATCTCTGCCCGTAATTCATGCCCTTGCAAAAAAAGAAATGCCTATCCTTCATAGGTTAGCCTTGTTTATCTCTCCTTTTGTTTTGTTGTTGTTAATCATTTTATTATTGCCGTATTTTTCAAATAAAATTCAATTTTCTGCAATATCCACAGAGCGATTCATTTCAACAATCAAAGGATTTAAAGATGAGGGCATTAGTAGCGCATTGTTTAAAGGAGAGCAGCGTGCAACAAATTACCTTATTGCTTGGGACTTATTGGCAAGCTCTCCGTTAGCAGGCTGGGGGCCAGGAGGATTCTATAAAGAGTCGCCGACTCTTCTCTATCTCCGGACAGGCACAAGATTTATCACTGACAGCGCACTCAATCATTATCTTATGATAGGAGGGGACTTTGGACTACCTATTCTTCTCATTAACATGGTAATAATAGTTTCCCCTTTAGTAATAGCATTTATTGTTTTAAGAAAACTTTCAGATATTAAAAAGCGTTATATCGTTGGAATATTTCTTGTAGTAAATATTTTATTTCTTATCATGATAAATACTATTCCACCGTCATACTTTCCTGATCTGAT
>JBFLVX010000110.1:0-7997 GCA_040758255.1 Nitrospirota bacterium | reverse complement strand
ATATGGCGTGGAATTTCTGATAAACTCCTCTTTTACAAAACGCAATCAGGCGGATATACCTAACGTCTACAAGCTTGCCAAGAAATTAGGCGCAACCGCGTGGTATATGTTTATGATAGTTCCGACCGGCAGGGGTGAGGACATGATGAGCGAGCTCATATCAAAAGAGGACTACGAAGAACTGCTTGAATGGCACTATGAGATGGAGAAAGATGAGAGGGATATACTCGTAAGGCCTACATGCGCGCCGCATTATTACAGGGTCGTTCTTCAGAAGAAGAAGGAGAAGGGCGACAAGTTCGAGCGCAGGACGCTGAAGTTTTCTACCGGAGGCGCAAAGGGATGTCTCGCGGGACAGCTCATATGCCTTATAGACGTGGACGGCAATGTGCTTCCGTGCAGTTATTTCCCGAAATCAGCAGGCAATATCAGAGAGAAGTCTTTCAAGGATATATGGGAGAATTCAGAACTCTTCAAGGACATGAGGAACTTCAAAGAGTACAAAGGCAGGTGCGGTTCATGCGAATATATAAATGTCTGCGGCGGATGCAGGGCGCGTGCGTATGCCGTTACCGGGGATTACATGGATGAGGAACCGTTCTGCGGATATGTTCCGAGAAAAATGAGAACTGAGAAATAGGAACTGGGAAGTGGGTACAAACCACCCCCTACCCCTCCTTAACTAAGGAGGGGAGTAAAATACAACCTCACAGTTCCCCTCTTTAACTCAGGGGAGAGTAAAATACAACCCCATAGTTCCCCCCCTATTTTAGGAGGGGATTAAGGGCTTGTAAATAAATGGCAGAACGGATTCATAACATAACAAATCTTAAGTTCTTAGTTATAAAAGGAGATTGAAATGAACGATACGTTTTTAAAGGCATGCAGAGGGGAAGAAGTTCCGTACACACCAATATGGATCATGCGTCAGGCAGGAAGGTATCTTCCTCAATATCGAGCGGTCAGGGGAAAGGCTGACTTTCTCACAATGTGCAGAACGCCGGAGCTTGCGGCTGAGGTGACGATACAGCCGATAGATATTCTCGGGGTTGATGCCGCGATACTATTTTCCGACATTCTCATTCCCTGCGCTGCGATGGGGCAGGGGCTTGAGTTTCATGAGGGCAGGGGGCCTCTTCTCTCACCCGCGATACGCGATGCGCAGACTGTCAATAAACTCTTTGTGCCGGACCCTGAAGATACAATGGGATATGTCATGGACACCATTCGCTTGCTGAGGAAAGAGCTTGCAAACAGGGTGCCTCTCATAGGCTTTGCAGGAGCGCCGTTTACAACCGCCACATACATGATAGAGGGCGGCACGTCAAAGAATTTCCTGAATACAAAGAGGATGATATTTGAGTCGCCCGAACTTTACGCTTCATTTATGGATAAGGTTACCGCCACAATAACGGAGTATCTCAAAGCTCAGATAAGCGCGGGCGCTCAGGCAGTACAGATATTTGATACATGGGGCGGGATATTTTCTCCGGCTGATTTCAGGGAATATGCCCTCTCATATGTTCAGAGGATAATCAGAGACCTGAAGGAGTGGATGAAGACCGAAAAAGGCGAGGCTGTTCCGGTAATTTATTTTGTCGGAGAGACTGCCGGGCTTCTTGAGGAGATAAAAACCTCCGGCGCTGATGTATATGGAGTTGACTGGAGGGTAAACATAGATGACGCTGTAAAGAGGCTTGGCGGAGATGTCGTTGTTCAGGGCAACCTTGACCCTCTCTCAATGTTTCTCCCTAAAGAGAAGATAGAGATAAAGGTGAGAGATGTCCTGAAGAGGGCTTCATCCGCGAAAGGCCACATATTCAATCTCGGGCACGGTGTAGTTCCTGAGACGCCGCCTGAGAATGTGATAGCCCTTGTAGAGATGGTGCACAGGATAAGTAAGAAGTAGGAACTGGGAACTAAAAACTAAAAACTAAACTGGTAGGGGCAAGATGATAACGAAGAGCGCGAACAGAGCAATCCTTGACAGCATTGCGGATTATATACTGATCATAGACAGAGACTACAAGATCGTTTTTGCAAACAATGCTT
This sequence comes from Nitrospirota bacterium, assembly GCA_040758255.1. Taxonomy (GTDB): domain Bacteria; phylum Nitrospirota; class Thermodesulfovibrionia; order UBA6902; family UBA6902; genus JACRPZ01. Next base: position 5,945 of record JBFLVX010000110.1, on the reverse strand, counting down.
TTCTTCAGTTGTGCGGGTGCGAAGATGAAGAGAATATTACAGGAAAGGAATGCCACACCTTTTCTCATCGCTGTGCCATCCCCTGTTTCAAGGAGAACGCGTCAACCGCCTGCCCTCATCATGAGATATTTGAGACTGGAAAACCGGCCTACGTTACGCATATGCACATAATGCCTGACGGCTCTGAGAAGGTATTTGAGATATCGTCGTCGCCGGTCAGGGATGAAGACGGAAAGGTAGTTCAGATCATCGAGATATTAAAAGATGTGACGGAGAAGAAGAGGGCGTCAGAGGTTCTTAAGAAGCACCAACTCCTCGTCTCGGTCTTTGACAGCACTGAAGACGGCGTGGTGGTTATTGACAGGGATTACAGAATAATCTCGGCTAACAAGAGCTATCTGAAACAGCAGTCCGCTTCGTCCCTTGAGGAGATCATCGGAAAACATTGCTATGAAGTTTCGCATCATCTTGACAAGCCGTGTTTTTTAGCGGGAGAGGATTGTAGCGTCAAGAATGCGTTTGAGACCGGGATAAGCCACTGGATAGTCCACCGTCACCTTAATAAAGATGGGAACCCCATATATGTTGAGACGGAATCATACCCTATGAAGGATGCATCAGGAAAAATTGATTCTGTCGTTGAGATAATCAGGGATATTTCAGAGAAGAGGCAGTTTGACAGGGCTTTGGAGAAGAGGGTGAAGGAGCTTGAAGAATTTTATGAGATGACCGTCGCCAGAGAACTGAAGATGATCGAGCTCAAAGAAGAGATTGAAAAATTAAAGGACGAGATCAAGAACAGATAATAAACCATGAGAAGCAAGCTCGCAATCGGCACAGCGCTCTTTGGATGGGTCATCTTTGTGTCATACCTCTTTTATGATTACTCCACCTACGGCGCTTATCTCTTTTCGCATCTCTTTTCGCTTGATGAACCTATGGAGGTCTTCTTCCATGTTCTTGTTGCCGCAAGCCCCATAGGTTCAACGATAACTGGCTATCTGATCAATGAACGCAAAGGGCTTCTCGATAAGGCTCAGACATCGGAGCGGAATCTGCACAGCGTGCTGAGAGAATGGAGGGCAACGATTGATTCCATGCCTTACGGCGTCATGCTTGTTGACGGCAACTTTAATATCATCAGGGCAAACAGGTATATCGCCGATCTTGCCGGCATGCCGGTAAAGGAGCTTCGTTTTAAGAAATGTTATGAGGCTGTACACGGCGACGCAGGGAGTATTGATAGATGCCCCTTGATGAGATCATTTCAATCAGGAAAGCCCGAAATGTATGAGTTTTATGACGCGGCGAAGGATAAATACTTTCTAAGCAATGTCTCTCCTATATCCGATGAAGGCGGCGCTGTCACGGCCTATTCCCATTCTTTAATAGACATCACCGATATCAAGAAGAATGAAAAGAAGCTGACGGAGAGCAAGGACGCCTTTCTCAATATACTGCGTGATATCAACGCTTCGCATAAGGAACTGAAGAGGCTCTATCATGATCTCATCATCGCCTTCTCCGTTGCTATTGACGCGAAGAGCCCGTGGACAAAAGGACATTCCGAGAGGGTTACGCATTACTCTGTATTAATTGCTAAGGAGATGGGGATAAGGGGACAGGATATTGACGCCCTAATGACTGCGGGACTGCTTCATGACATCGGGAAGATAGGAACGTATGATGTGATACTTGAGAAGCCTACAAGGCTGAATGACGAAGAATTCTCCCTTATAAAAAATCATCCCGTGAAGGGCGAGGAGATACTGAAACCCATAAAAGAGTTCAGGGGGGTGCTCCCAATCGTCAAGTCACATCATGAGAAGTTTGACGGCTCAGGCTATCCGAGCGGATTAAAAGGTGAAGAGATACCGCTTGCCGCAAGGATACTCTGTGTTGCGGACTCTTTTGACTCGATGGTCTCCGACAGGCCGTACCGGCCCGCGCCCGGAAGGGAACATGCGATATCAGAACTGAAGCGGTGTTCGGGAACACAGTTTGACCCGGATGTTGTAGAGGCATTTCTTAAGGTTTTGGCGAAGGAGGAAGCAGCCGCCTCGACTGCGCAGGCTGTCTGAGATATCATGAAGCTTCAGACTAAATTCACTCTGTACCTGACTCTGACATTTGTAATTATGCTTGCCGTGATCTTCTCTCTTGCTTACGTGCGGGCGAAAGAGGAAGCAAAAGACCAGGCGTATGAGATATGCGAGAAGCTCCTGACCGAGGTTGAGGCTACGCGGGCATATGTAAGGGAAGTGTTGAGGCCTGTAATGTATGATATTGCCGGCGACCGTTTTATCCCGGAAGCCATGTCCACAAGTTATGTGGCGCGCAGACAGACCGAAATATTTCTCAAGCAGTATCCTGATTACTATATCAAGTTTGCCAGCCTCAACCCCCGCAACCCGATAAACCGCGCAAATGAACTTGAAAGAGAGATAATCGAATACTTCAAGGCAAATCCCGACGCCCAGAAATGGCGCGGCGTCAATAATAGAAACGGCATGGAGTACCTCACTGTTGCCACTCCTTATCGTTTTACACAAGACTGTCTCCGTTGCCACGGGGTTCCTGAAGAAGCCCCTCCGGAACTGATAGAGCGTTACGGCGATAAGAATGGTTTCGGCGTTAAAGTGGGCGACGTGACGATCAATTCCGTAGGCGTACCGATCAAGATCACTTATTCTCAAGTATGGCGTAAATTTCTGCACGGACTTCTGCCCATGCTTGCGCTGTTCGGGGTTACATTCATCATTACAACAGGCCTCTTTAACAGATTGGTCGCTCATCCTGTGCGGAAGCTTAAGGAAGGCGTAGAGAGCATAGCCCAGGGCAGTTATAACGTCAGGGTGAAACCAACCGGAAGCAAAGAGATCAATGATCTGGCTGACGCATACAATAAGATGGCTGAAACAATAGAGGAGAACATCACAAAGCGTAACAGAGCCGAAGAGGAGAGGGAGCGGATCAATAAAGAGCTTGAGCAGATAATCTATGTGACATCCCATGACCTTCGCGCCCCCCTTGTTAATGTGGAGGGGTATCAGAAAGAGATAAAATATTCGCTGGACGAGTTGGAGAAGCTTGTCGGGCAGATGCACGTCACGCCTGAGTTAAATGACAGATTGGCGAAGATCATAGAGAAGGATATTCCGGAGGCATCAGGTTATATAGAGAGGAGCGTATACAAGATGGACTCTCTTCTGAACGCCTTGCTGAGGCTGGCACGTTCGGGCAGGGCAAAGCTTGAGATGAAAGAGCTTGATATGAATATACTGATGAAAAATGTTATTGAGACTTTTGAATACCGCGTCAAGGAGTCCGGCGCGATAGTCAATCGCACGGATCTTCCCTCATGCAGAGGCGATGAAGCCCAGATAAACCAGTTGTTTTCAAACCTCCTCTGGAACGCGGTTAAATACCTTAATCCTGAAAGGCCCGGAGTCATAAATATTTCCGGATTCCAAAAAGAGGGGCAGAGCATATACTGTGTCGAGGACAACGGTATCGGCATTAAACCTGAGGATCATGAGAAGATATTTCAGGCCTTTCAGCAGATCAAGCCTGAAGCGGAAGGCGAAGGGCTTGGTTTAAGCATAGCGAGGAAGATAGCTGAGAGGCATAAGGGAAGGATCTGGGTGGAGTCAGAACACGGCAAAGGGAGCAGGTTCTACGTGGTGCTGCCGGGGTAAGTAAATATTGTGGCTCTTTCTCATAATGAACGGGTACAAACCACCCCTACCCCTCCTTAACTAAGGAGGGGAGCTAAAAATATTTTCTCATAGCTCTTCCCTTTAACTCAGGGGGAGTAAAATACAACCTCACAGCTCCCCTCCTATTTTAGGAGGGGCAGGGGTGGTAAGCTATATCAAACATTATGGATAAAACAAAAGACATGCCGGTTATCCTTGTTGTTGATGACGAAGAGGATTTGAACCACCTGATGCAGAAGACCCTGCAAAGGGAGGGTTTCCGCACTGAAGGCGCGCTGAGCGGAGCGGATGCGCTTAAAAGGATCGCCGGCAATCCTGACTTAATACTTCTGCTCGATTATGAGCTTAAGGATATGACCGGCAGGGATCTGATAGAGCTTCTTAAGAAGAAGAACCTTAACATTCCTTTCATTGTTGCAACAGGACAGGGGGATGAGGAGACAGCGGTTGAGATGATGAAGCTTGGCGCAAGGGATTATATACTGAAGGGCGCCGGTTTGATAAAGGTCCTGCCGCACAGCATAAAAAAGGTTCTTCATGATCTGGAGTTTGAGAAGAAGTACAGAGAAGCCGGGCAAGCCTTAACGGAGAGCGAGAACAAATTCCGTCTGCTCTTTAATCAGGCTTCAGACAGCATACTCTTCATGTCCCTATCAGAAAGAGTCCCGATTATTGAAGACGCTAATGACGTTGCCTTGAAACAGCATGGTTATACGCGGGAAGAGCTGATTGGAAAGCCTATATCTTTTCTTGATGATCCGGAGAGCAGAAAGCATATCCCTGAAAGGGTCAGTGGATTGATTTCAGGGGAGTCTATACAATTTGAAGCATCGCATGTTCGGAAAGATGGAACTATTTTTCCTATTGAGGTTTCCGCGCAGACGGTTAAGATAAACGGAAAGCCGTATATACTTGCAATTGACCGTGATATCACCGAGCGCAAGCGTATGGAAAAGGAATTGATTGATGCGGGAGAGAAGCTGAAGAGGACGTTTGACTCTATATCGGACATGGTCTCCCTGCATGACAGGAATTTCAGGATCGTCAGGGTCAACAAGGCTATGGCTGACTTCTTCGGCAAAGAGCCTGATGAGCTTATCGGCAGATACTGCTATGAGGTCTTTCATAACAGTAAAGAGCCGTGGCCTGACTGTCCGCACAGAAGGGCAATGGATTCAAAGAGGTCAGTTACAGCGGATGTGAATGACCCGCATGTCGGATGCCCGCTGGAGATTTCCGCGTCTCCTGTATTTGACAAAGAAGGCAATGTCATCGAGTCCGTTCATATTGCAAAGGATATCTCCATACGGAAGCGTTCTGAGATGGCGCTGAAGGAGAGCGAGAGGCGTTACCGCGAACTTATCGCCAATCTGCCGGAGGCTATAGCAGTATATCAGAACGGGGAGATTGTTTATATGAACAGCGCCGGGATAGAACTTTTCGGAGCAGCAGCCCCGTCTCAAATAATCGGTAACACTGCGGACGTTATTATGCATCCGGACAGTAGCGAAAGACTGAAAAAACATATCGTGGGATCGCTTAACAGCGGTGATACCTTTTCTCTTTCGGAAGAGAAGATGCTCCGGCTTGACAGGAGCGTGTTTAATGCCGATGTCTCGGGCGCTTCGGCCACATTTTACGGCAGGCCTGCGGTGCAGATGATTATACGCGATATCAGCGCGCGCAAGAGAGCTGAAGAGGAACTGCGGAAAAGCCGGTCGGAGCTCTCTGTGCTTTACAGCGTCTCATCAGCGATAAGCCGCACTATCGAGCTGAAGGAGCTTCTTGATATTATTCTTGAAACAATAACAGGGATAGAGATGTTTGAGACCCATAAAAAGGGCGGGATATTCATCGTTGAAGACGACAGGATGGAGCTTATCTCGCATCTGGGGCATTCCGCGGAATTCCTTGCCTTACACAATAATATGAGGATCGGTGATTGTCTCTGCGGAGTTGCCGCCGAGAGAGGGGAGATCATCATATCCAAGGACTCTCATCATGACGGCAGGCATACTATAAGATATCCTGAGATGTCTTCGCACGGGCATATTATCATTCCGTTAAAGACAAAGGACAAAGTGACGGGGGTTCTGTACCTTTATCTTCCGGCTGACTTCAAGATTGAGGAGAGCAAGCTTAAGCTGCTTGAAACAATCTGCGGACAGGCGGGCGTGGCTATTGAAAATGCGAGGCTTTATGAGGAGACAAAACGATTCTCCCTTC
>JBFLVX010000109.1:0-8227 GCA_040758255.1 Nitrospirota bacterium | reverse complement strand
CCCAAGACCAAGCCAGCGGTCAATCGGCTTATTGAGAGTTTTGTGCATGCCGATATTTTAACATTTTCTATTTAGCATTTAAGCCTCAAAATAAAACCTTATAACCAGCCGTTCGAGCTACACGAAGTGTTAATAAAAATCCTTAATATCTCCGACAAATCATGAAGCAACTGTAACAGCTCCGTAGTGTAAAACTTCTCACGCATCGTTACGAGTTATTCCGCCGATTAAATAGTGATATAATCAGAAGCATGAGGCGTGTTTATTCGGTAATTTTTCTTGTCTCATCTTCCGCCCTTATATTTGAGGTCTCTCTCACGAGACTCTTTTCAATATACCTCTCCTATCACTTTGCCTTTATGGTGATAAGCATCGCCATGTTAGGCATAGGTTTGGCAGGCACTATACTTGCCTTTTCCTCTCCGGAAAAATTATCGGAAAGCAGCATCACCAGAAACGAAAACAGGCTTGCTCTTTATGCCTTGCTTGCGGGCGTCTCAATAATCCTTAATTATATAATCTCAAATCAGATACCTTTTGACCCTGTTAAGCTTTCATGGGAAAGAAGCCAGATACTTTATGTTGCTTTATACTGTATTTTGCTGAGTATCCCCTTCTTCTTCACAGGCGCACTGATTGTTACTGCCTTTACCTTATTCAGTAAAATGCCTGAACGCGTATACTGCTCCGACCTTCTCGGAGCAGGAACAGGATCTCTGGCTGTCATTCTTTTGTTAAATGCCGCTGGACCTGAATATGCCATATTCTCAGCATCAACGATCTGTTTCACGGGGGCTTTGATTGCAGGCGGAAGAAGAATGAAAATCGCTTCTCTTCTTTTTATACTCTTCAATCTGCTCCTTATTATTCTTCATCCTGAATTTATAGATGTGAGAATATCAGAGTACAAAGCGCTTCCTCAGGCGCTGAAGCACCCTGAAGCCGGACACCTAAAGACCTATTACAGTTCTATTGCTCGGATAGATACCCTTAAGAGCCCTGCCGTTAGGTTTGCCCCGGGATTAAGCTTCAAGTATCTTGACCCCCTTCCCGAACAGATAGGTATCGCAATTGATGGAGGAGAGATAACCGCTGTTACAGAATCCGACGACACGGGAAAATTAACATTCCTTGAATACCTGCCGTCGGCGCTTGCCTACGAGATAGGGAAGAAAGATAATGTGCTCATTCTTGAGCCGAAGGGAGGATTGCAGGCGCTTATGGCAGAGTATTATAAAGCCGGCAATATCTTTAAGATAGAAAGCAACCCGATGCTTGTCAAAGTTGTTAGGGACGACTTAAGAGAATTTTCAGGAGGCATCTTCAGCCGAGATACATGGTCAGGCTATGGACGCAGCAAACTGCGCAGCTTAAAATTTAAAGATCAAGCTGCTCAGCATTACGATATTATTGATCTCTCACTGCATGATACTTCAGTAACAGGAGCCTTTGGGTTTAGCGAAGATTACAGGCTCACTGTTGAAGCTTTCAAGGAATATTTAGACGCTCTCGATACGAACGGTATCCTTAGCGTTAGCATGTACCTCTTGCCGCCTCCGCGAAATGAATTCAGGCTGCTAACAACAGTCATAACATCTCTCGAAGAAATAGGGCAAAGAGACATTTCAAAGAACTTGATCGCCATAAGAAGCTGGGACAGCATTACTATACTTATAAAGAGAGCTTTCTTCTCAGAGCATGAGATTGAAAAACTTAAGCTGTTTTCAGTGAGCAGACGTTTTGACTTGCTGCATTATCCGGGGATAAAAAAAGAGGCGACAAACATTTATATCAGGCAGCCCTCAGACGAATACTATAATGATTTTCAAAGTATCATCCGTCCTGAAACGAGGGGCTCTTTCATTAAGAGTTACCTCTTTGATATTGCACCTGTTTATGATGAAAACCCTTTCTTCCACTATTATCTGAAGCTCAATAATACTAAAGCAATCTATAATGTTATGGGTCGTAACATCTTGTATTTCTTAGATAATGGCTACTTATTGCCCGTAATTCTTGCCATAGTCTCTATACTTAGCCTCATCATGATATTGATCCCCGCCACCCTTAAAATAAGATTAAAGAAATTCAGACGGCTTGAGCTATTCACTCTTCTATATTTCGCCGCGATAGGTCTCGGCTTCATGTTCTTCGAGGTAACGCTCATTCAGAAGAACATCCTGCCTCTTGAAAACCCTGTTTACTCTGCTGCTGTAGTTCTCACAACAATACTTATAAGCTCCGGCGGAGGCAGTATATTAAGTTCAAGATACAGCAAATTAAGCTCTCCGTATACTCAGCTTATAATATGCTGTCTCATATTCCTATACAGCCTTATCCATCCCCTGCTTTTAAATTTCATCCTGCCCTATTCTCTTCTGATGAAGAGCGCGATAATCTCGGTATTATTGGCGATACCCGGATTCTTCATGGGTATCCCCTTCCCTATGGGAATAAAACTCCTCGGTCAAAAAGAGAGGGGGCTTATTCCCTGGGCATGGGCGATAAACGCGTTCCTCTCGGTTCTTGCGCCTGTCCTGACAATCATGCTTGCTGTAGCAGTGGGATTTAAAATCGTGCTCTGGGCCGGGGTGCTTGCGTACCTGCTGGCTTTTATATCTTTCAGAAGACTTTCAAAAGAATAAACTTTAGTTTTTCATTGTGATGAATTATTATTGAAGGTCAGCTATGTTGTAACACTTGGCAGATTGGAGCAGATGATGAATAAGAAAACGATACTCGTTACAGTTATCCTAATTGTAATATTTTCTTTTGTTTTTGCTTCGCTCTGGGCAAATGGGAAATTAAAGAACAAGAAGGGACTTACACATATGGCTTCAAGCCCTCAGGGTACGATATTTTTAACTATTGAAGATTATCTGTTGAGGGTATCACCTGAAGGAAGATTATTAAGCAAAATGCATTTGAATGATGACCTCGGGATTGATGGACGAATAACAGACATCTGCGTTTTAAACGATGGACGATTTCTGATAGGACTTGGGAATTCCCATCAGATCAAGGCATATTCACCAGATGGAAGCGTCATAAACAGTTATAACGTTGAACATTCAGATTATGATTTTTCAATTACCTCAAATACGTCAAACGACTTATTCTACATAGCATTGAGCAACCGTCAAAGAGGACAAATCCATGTATTTGATTCCTCATGGCAAAAAGTTTCATCTATTTCTAATTTTATCAATCCTGACATCCCTAAGCCTGCTGTAGACGATGATGGTTATGAGGACGAAATGACAGCTGATATTCCTCAAGATCATAATGACTATTTTGACCCTGCCGATATTGCTTATCATGACAACCGCCTTTATATTGCGGATTACCGGAACAGAATAGTGATACTTAATACCGATGGCACCTTTGACAAGATTATCGCCTCTCCTGAAAGAGAAATTTCTCAATATATTTATACGGTTCGCCTTGCTCGTAGCGGTAACATGCTTTATATAGTAACGTATGACGATAATCATGACCGTGGCGCTATAACCGCCGTTGATATAAATAGAGACGAAAGAATTCATATAGCAGATATCACTATAGAAGATTCTGGAAGGCTTTATTTTAAGGGGCATCTTCATTACCCCGATATAGTAGCAAGAGAGAGTGACATTCTTCTGATTGACCAAAGCGCGGTAAGCGTCCAAAGACTTAGTCATGACGGTAAATATATCGGACTTTTCGGCGATGCCTCTGTACAAAGTGCAATTAGAGAGATAGAGCGTCCCTATACTATTTCTAAGATTCTGAGATTCGGATCAATAGGAGGAGCGATTTTTGCTTTGATTGTGCTCGTCTTAGTCTACAGAACAACAAAGAAGTCGCCCACCCCTGAAAATAATTTGTTTTCAATACCAATTTCTGCAAGCCACATCCTTGGGCAGGAAGGACATCGGCGACGGAAGATACTCCTCATTGCAGTGCCAGGGCTTGGTCAACTTGCGGTGGGTAAAAAACTCAGGGCTATTTTATTTGCTTTGCCTTGTGCAGTATTACTATTTTTCTTGTTTTCTTTTATATATGCCTCGGTAAAACACTTTTACTTTATTTATTATGTTATCTATACCGCAACCTTCCTTATCCTGATCTGGGCCGCGTCTGCTAGGGATGCGTTATCTCTTAATGAGGGTGGTCTAAAGCCGTGGGAGTTCCGCTTAAAAGGTGTTCTTACAAGAATATTAATCCCATTAATTCCAGTCATGGTCGGGGCAATTGCTCAAGTTCTTTGGGAGATAAACAGCAGAAGAGACCCCACTCTTTCATTAACTTTACAAAATATCTTAAAAGATATAATTCTTTATCTATCAATGGCAGACAATGGATTTATGACTTTTGCGGTAATTTTGCCTGCCAACACTATAATCGCTTGGAGTTTAGCGCTATGCGCAATATTTGTTTGTATAGCATGGGAAATCGGCGACAGAGGTATAGATTTAATCACTAAAGGAATAGTAGGCTTCCTAAGTGGTATCGTATCTTCAATTATATTGACTATTATTTTGACACGTTATTCTGGCGGAAGTCTTTTCTACTCACCTCTTTTGACGGGAATTCTCATAGGCGTTTCCCTGCTTGTTACCTTCAAAAAAAGAATTCCTCCCTTAGTAGTGGTCTCATCAATTGCAGGAACTGGATTGGCAAATGCTGTGAAAATTTATGCTATTGCTGCATTGCTTAGAACTATGCTTTTAGGGCCTTTTGATCCTTCATTCCTCTTGGGGACATCTGCTCGAATAAATCATGTCGTAACTGACATCTATTTCCTGCATTTCTCAACTCTCTTAGTATTGAGTGCAACAAACTCGCGTAAAGCAGAAATTGACACCGGATAAAAGAGGTGATACAGAGTTAATGGAACTGATCGAATCTTTCAAAAACCTTCACCCTGTTCTTCAGGCACTGTTGGCCGCAGGTTTCACATGGGGCGTGACCGCGCTTGGCGCTGCTTTTGTATTTGGAGCAAAAGAAGTAAGCATGAAGGTACTCGACGGCATGCTCGGTTTTGCCGGAGGGGTTATGATCGCCGCGAGCTTCTGGTCGCTCCTTGCGCCTGCCATTAAAATGTCTGAAGGGAAGGATCTGCCAGTATGGTTCCCGGCGGTAACAGGTTTCCTGGCGGGAGGCATATTCTTATGGGGCATTGACAAGATATTGCCCCATCTGCATATCGGCGCGCCTGTTCAAGAGGCGGAGGGAATCAAGACTCAATGGAAACGCAGCACTCTTCTCGTCCTTGCCATAACGCTTCATAACATCCCGGAGGGTCTTGCTATCGGCGTTGCTTTCGGCGCAGTAGCAGCCGGGATATCCTCTGCAACCCTGCCGGCAGCCATTGCATTAGCAATAGGCATAGGCATTCAAAACTTCCCTGAAGGCCTGGCAGTATCAATGCCCTTAAGGCGGGCAGGTTTATCAAGATTCAAAAGCTTCTGGTACGGGCAATTATCCGCATTGGTGGAGCCGCTTGCCGCTGTTATCGGCGCTGGGGCTGTCATCCTTATTCAGCCTCTTCTGCCATATGCGCTGAGTTTTGCGGCAGGCGCGATGATCTTTGTAGTAGTGGAGGAATTGATCCCGGAGTCACAGCGCGGCGGAAATACAGACCTTGCCACAATGAGTGCTATGTCAGGTTTCGCCGTAATGATGGTGCTTGACGTAGCCTTCAGCTGATTATACTATTTCTTCTTTTGTGCCTCTCCGGTCATAGGCACAAAAGCAACCCCGCCCATCTGCTGAACGTCCAGATCAGCCCCATTCTTAGTCGCAATGGTTAGCACCTGATAATAGAGCGTGCTCCCAAGAGGAATGATGAGTCTCCCGCCTTCTTTCAACTGCTTTATTAATGGCGGAGGGATATGATTGGCGGAAGCGGTAATAATAATTACATCAAAAGGCGCGTATTCTTCCCAGCCGAAGTATCCGTCAGCGTATTTTGTCTTAATATTTTTATACCCTAATCTGTTAAGAAGCTCCCCTGCTCTTTTGGAGAGTCCTTCCTTGATCTCTATTGAATAAACCTCTTTCACTATCTCGGCAAGTACCGCTGCCTGATACCCTGATCCGGTGCCGATCTCAAGCACCCTGTCAGTAGATTTTAGATCCAGAGCCTCTGTCATCATGGCAACAACGTACGGTTGTGATATGGTCTGGCCTTCATCAATCGGCAGGGGGTGGTCGCCGTATGCCCTGCTTCTTAAATATTCAGCAACGAACAGATGCCTCGGGATTTTAGACATTGCATCAAGCACGCGCTTATCTCTTATCTCCCTGCTTATGAGCTGCTCATTGACCATCCACCTTCTTTGGATCGTCATCTCATCGGTTTGGACTGGAGCATCTTTTGTAGAAGGATATTCGGACATGCCAAACAGGGGAAGAAACAGTATAATGAGAATTAATTTTTTCATTGACAAGAGGCTAAAAACCTTTTTATGTTTTCCTTAATATCACCGGATAAAATTCCAGAGGCAACCGCAATTGCATCAGCTTCGTTATTTAAGACTTCCCGCGCGTTATCATGAGTTATCCCGCCTATCGCCGCTATCGGTATATTTATCTGTTCACTGATCTTTTTCAGCAATGCGATGCCTTTAGGCTCTCCGGCATCCTTTGTAGCTGTTCTAAAAATAGGGCCGAAGCCTATGTAGTCCGCGCCTGATGCCTCAGCATCAAGCGCCTGCTTCAGAGAATGAGTTGATACGCCTATGATCCTGCGCGTACCGATTATTTTCCTCGCCTCTTTAACAGGCATATCATCCTGACCGAGATGAACGCCGTCCGCATCAACCGCAAGAGCGATATCAATATGATCATTAACTATAAACGTGACTCCGTAACGCAAGGTAAGCAATCTTATGGCGAGGGCTTCTTTGTAGATGTCTTTTTTTGAGAGGAGCTTTTCTCTGAGCTGAATTGTCTTAATGCCAGATGATACTACTATGCGGACTGCTTCGATATTAGTAATGCCTGAAGCGGCCGTATCGGTTATGAGATACAATCTTCTGTCTTTACCGAAGAATCTTTTCAATACAATTAGAAAGCCGAAAAGCCGGATTTATTTTTTATTTAGATTCTCAAGGAAATGCGTATTGAAATTTCCTGACAGAAAATCAGGATTGCTGATTATCTTAAGATGAAACGGTATTGTGGTTTTTATCCCTTCGATCACAAATTCCTTCAAAGCCCTCCGCATCTTTATGACGGCTTCATTCCTGTCTTTGCCGTGAACAATAAGTTTTGCTATCAATGAATCATAATACGGCGGCACCACCCATCCCGTATATGCAGCGGTATCAACCCTTACTCCTGCCCCGCCCGGCGGTATGAACAATGATATCCTGCCCGGCGATGGGATAAACTTCTCAGGGTCTTCCGCATTTATCCTGCATTCGATGCTGTGCCCTGAAAAAGTTACGTCCCGCTGTCTGAGAGACAGAGGCTCTCCGGTCGCAAGTTTTATCTGTTCCTTTATTATGTCAACGCCTGTTATCGCCTCGGTCACGGGATGCTCAACCTGCACCCTGGTATTTATCTCCATAAAATAAATATTGTTATCGCTGTCGAGAATAAACTCGATAGTGCCTGCATTTTTATATTTAAAAGCCTTTGCAGCCTTTACAGCAGTGTCGCAGACCGTCTTTCTGAACTTACCATTTAAAAAGATAAAGGGCGCCTCTTCAATAAGCTTCTGGTGCCTGCGCTGAATTGAACATTCTCTCTCGCCCAGATGGATGTATCCGCCTTTATTATCGCCGAGTATCTGGACTTCTATGTGCCTCATTTCCTGGATATATTTTTCAATATACAGATCACCGCTCCCAAACGCGGCCAGCGCCTCTTTCTGGGCCGTATGGTACATCTGCACCAGATCATTTTCCGTATGCACAATTCTCATACCCCTGCCTCCGCCGCCCGCAGAGGCCTTGATAATAACCGGGAACCCGATCTTCTTTGCTATCTTTAATGCATCGTCTTCATTCTCTACAGTTTTATCGCTGCCGGGAACCACAGGGATTCCATGTTTCTTCATTATCTGTCTTGCCTTTGATTTATTGCCGCCTGAGCGGATATTTTCAGCGGAAGGGCCGATAAAAGTAATTCCTGAAGCAGCGCAAGACTCTACAAAATGGGAGTTTTCGGAAAGAAAGCCATAGCCCGGATGAATAGCCTCAGAATCGGTTATCTCTGCGGCGCTTATTATTTCGGG
>JBFLVX010000108.1:0-8421 GCA_040758255.1 Nitrospirota bacterium | reverse complement strand
CTATCTTCATCTTCAGCCTTTTTTATATTTAGAGATTTGCTTTTTAAGCCCGCAGATATGATTTAAGGTTAATTATATTATCAGCCCTGTCTGAGGTAAGTCAAGGATGATAAAAGGACGATTACGCAGGCAAAAAAACTGAAAATTCACAGATCTATCAGCCTTAATGCTGGAGGGTATGAAGAAGGTTGCTGAGGCATTGGAGGAATAACCGCCTTCTTGACAAATAATTTCTAAGTATATACTATGAGTAATACCAAAGGAGGTGTAAATCATGTCCAAGACGCTATCTTTAAAACTTAAGGATGAACTCTTTGATGAGACAGAAGATATACTCGAAAAGATACACAAACCAAGAAATTCTTACATTAATGAAGCAGTAAGCTTCTATAACAAATTCATTAAAAGAAGCCTTCTTAAGAAGCGCTTAAAGAAGGAATCCCGCATAGTTTCCGCCTCTTCACTTAAAGTTTTACATGAGCTTGAACTTTTAGAAGATGAGTTGCCTGAATGACCATCCGTAAATTCCATGTTTATACGGCAGATCTGAATCCGAGGTTTGGCACAGAGCCGGGAAAGATACGACCTGTTGTTGTAGTTCAAACCAACCTGTTAAATGATGATCATCCAAGCACCATCATTTGCCCCATTACAACACACGTCCAGCCCAAAAGTAATATCCTGCGGGTTCACTTAAAGGTATCTGAATCTGGCCTAAAAAAAGAGTCCGACATCATTGTTGATCAGATTAGGGCAATTGATAATAGAAGGTTTAAGGAACATATCGGCGAGCTTTCCACTGAAAATAAAAAACTGTTCCTGAAGAATTTAAGGATTGTTGTTATGGAATGAATATATATCTGTTTTGGATAAAATCATAAAATTGGACACAATATTAATGCAAAAAAACTTACAAATATCCTTCTTGCCTTATTTGTTTCTTGGCAATAATAAGAGCATTGATTTTGCTGAAATGAATGTGGCGAGCTTTAATTTCATTAGCTCTGACCGCATACACGATGAGAAATTAAGAAAGCATGTAATCAAACTATTAGCGACACATAGAAGAAATGGTACACCGATTAATGGCATAGGCATTATTTCATTCAGAAAAAGCGAATTGTTTCGGCCCTTAACAGAACAAGAGCGTCAAAAAGTTGATGATTTTAGAAAAGTCTTGTTCTTAACGTCTGTTGCTAAATCCAATATTAACATTGGTCCTAATATGGGAAGGTTCATGGTAACCTCTGACAATTTTGCAGCGTTATATCAAAACTTTGCGGTAGGCTACAACAACACTGCATGGTCATCTGGAAAAATAATAAGAATGTCTGATAGCGGTTACAAAATTGGTAAAATCATATTTGAAATGCCACGATATATTCCTATCACGCCTTTTCAATATGATCAGGGCTTCCTTAAGACATTGAGTCAACTTAACAGAAAGAAGCCTCGCAAATTCCGTTTAATTATGAGAGCTACGGATTCCATGATGAACGGGTATTCAAACTCTGACGATATTAGTTTTGAATCAAGGATACTGGAGCAAGCGCGAGCTTTTGAGATTTTGCTTGAACTGCCTGATAGCGGCCAGCGAAAAGTGTTTAAAGATAAAATTGAAAAATATTGTGAACCGAAAGTAGAAAGAAAAATCCGTTTTAAGTATGAGAATAGAGGCAAACATATATATGAAGTACCTCCTCGCACAAGGCACGTTATGTGGGCAGACCGTTTTTATACCCTTCGTAATCACATAATTCACGGCAATAAAATAACTGCAAAAGAATTCTTCTTTGCTGGCCAACCTCATTATCATCTTGCATTATGGTTCTTTCTCGTTACAGCAAAAAAGATTATCAACGAAACGCTTGGCAGACCTATTTTTAATGATACGATCAGATATGAAGATGGAAAATTTGAATATGATAACAATGCCGGAAATTTTATGGCTTACTGGGAAAAGGCGGGTAAGGAACTCTCTAAGAGAATAAAAGAACAGATGCACATCTCACTTAGTAAAGCGGATAAGAAATTGTACACTTAAGCAGTTTTTTACTCACCTGCCGGTTCTTCGCTGGCAACCGCCTGCAACTCTTCCTTAAGCCCGCACTCTTTTTTAAGGCAGGCAATGGCCTCTTCCTTCTTTGTCTTCTTCTCAATGAGAACACTTGCGCCGCATTTGGGGCATTGCTTATTTATCGGCTTATACCAGGCAGCAAATTTGCATAAATAATTTCAAAATAACAATTTGAATCTATGAGTATCGCCTATACATAAGACTTCACGCAATCTGCAAGTAAAAAACCTAACAATTGTTATAATTACAAATGCCCACAATCGGTCTTACAGGCGGTTTCGGTATGGGGAAAAGTACGGTGCTCCGGCTCTTCGGCAAACTTGGGGCGGAGACCGTAGATTCTGATGAAATTGTACACAGTATTCTAAAGAGCCCCGCAACAATAAAAAAGATAACATCTGTTCTTGGAGAACGCGTATTAAAAAAAAGAGGGACAACTGTTTCTCTCGATAAGAAGCGCATTGCCGAAATAATTTTCAATGAACCCGACAAACGGATATCCATTGAAAAGATCATACACCCGAAGGTCATAAGAGAGATAAAGTCTCTCATGAAAGAGAGGTTAAAGAAAAATCCCTCTTTAACGGTCGTCGCTGAGGTCCCGCTCCTCTTTGAAGCCGGATATGAGAAGGATTTCGATAAAGTTGTCGTTGTTTTCTGTAAAAGAGATGTTGCGATAAGAAGACTTTTAAAGAAAGGTTTCTCAAAAGAAGACGCTTTAAAAAGAATGCGCGCCCAGATGCCTGTTGCAAGAAAAAAGGCATTGGCAGATTTTGTGATAGACAACAACAACGGAATCAAAAAAACAGAAGCGCAGGTAAACCGGTTATTGAACGAAGCAGCAAAGGAATTTACTTCGGAAGGATAAAATAAAAATTATTCCCGTATTGCGTGGGCTCGTAACCAGCCACGCCGCCATGTATCTCAACAGCGTTTTTTATGAATGCCAGTCCATGTCCGGTGCCTGGCTGAGTGGAGATATTGGAGCCGCGAAATCCGTCTTCAAATAAATTTGCACTGTCTTCAGGTGCAACGTGCTGGCCAGTACTGAAGACATTGAATTTAACGCCGTCTTTGCCTTGCCCGAAATAATCTTTTATAATCTCATGCCCGTAAGATATATATTTCACGGTTTCACCGGCATCATTGACAATTGCCTGAGTATATTTAACCGCATTGGAAAAAAGATTGGCGTAAACCTGAGCCATCAGTCCCACGTCAACGACGGTTATCATCTCGGTATCAGGTATGCCGCTGAAGCGGTTCTCCACCGATATCCCCATGCTCTGCAGCTGTTCAATATATCTCTCTAATTGAGGCCTCACAACATCTTTAAGCATATTGCAGGATTTAGTGCGGAGTGTCAGACGCCCCTGATCAAAATGGCTCTTCCTGAAGAGAGTTTCTATAAAAAGGCTCATATTCTTGTGATGTTTTTCTATATTCTCAAGCTCCGTGATCAATCCCTGATTATTATTCTCAACATCCTTTGAATAATCTATCATGCAAGCCTCATCGCATAAGCCGGACGATGATCTTTCAGTGAAGAGCTTCTCCATCTCTATGCTCTTCATTATCTTTCTTCTCAGCCCTTTAATGAAAAGTTTATACACCATATTGGGGACTATGACATTATGCTCAATGTCAGCGACAAGTGAGCGGATAAACTTCAGGTGTTCAATATTCTTCTCAACGAGAAACCTGTTATGGATGTTAAAACCTATACGGTTGGCGTACTTCTGGAAGAATAATTCCTGATGTTCGCCGAGTTTTGCAGAGGGTAATAACTCCAGCAACCCGAGTACATCATCGTGTATCTCAAAAGGCAATTGGTCAATTAAAGGTTCCTTCCCGCGAATGGTTAAGACAAGGCTTTGCCTCTCTGTATAATAAGGCTGAACTTCAGGTCTTACATCATCCGGCGGAGGGATATGCAATTCGCCATTATTGCGCGTCGTTGCGGCAAGCATCATGACGTTAAGTTTAGGCTCTACAATATAAAGACGAGCCTCCACATTAAAAAAGCTTTTGGGGATCGCCACGCACAGGTCATAAAAATTATCAATATTGTCGAATTCCTGAGCAAGATCGAAGAAACTTTTGAGCGCGCTGTTCTCGGTCTGAGTAAAATTATAACCGATATAATCAAACTTCTTGCCCTCGATGCGCTTATATATGTAATCCAGATCTCTCATAGCAAGTCTCCAGAATCATAACACTTTTTTACGGCGAAAAGTTTGTTAGAGCTTAACTTTAAACTCCATTTCCCCCTCGTGCTCTTCAACCTTTCTCAAGACCCTCACAGAAGCTGTCTCTCCCTTTTTCTTGTAAAAGAGCTGGATTTTAAGCTCCTCTACACTGCTTACCGGCATACCATCCATAGAGATTATAACATCTCCGGCTTTCATTCCCGCATCTTCTGAAACGCTCCCGCTCGGAAATCCCGTAACCGTTGGTTTCCCATCATCCGCCTTCAGGAAGACCATAAGTTTTGGAGAGACTATCCCCTCAACTTCCTTTGGGAATATAACATGATCAGCAATGCCCTCTTCAATATCAGCGTCAATCAGCACTATTGAATAGCTTCCCCTGTTTCTCCTGTAAGTCCTATTGGGAATGCCCGTGCCGTATTCGAGATGCCCCTGCCCTGCTATCACCAAAAATTGATGATCAGGATTATTCCTGAGAAAAGCGTCAATTGACTGCGACATGGTCTCATCCCAGATGATCTGCGACTGGTAGAAATAATCGAACTTCTTCTTATCCGAATCTTTATGCATCTTGAAAGCCTCATCTATCCTCTTCCTGTATTTCTGATCGGAATAATCCATATCAGCCGGAACTGCCTTTATCTCTTCATCTGTCAGCGAGTCCATGCCCTTCTCAGAGACTTTATCTATAATCTCCCGCTCCATATTCAATCCGACCACAGGAATCTTATTTGCCCGTGCAAAATCAAGAATAGGCTTATAGAGATTATAATCAAAGCCCCACCTCTTGAAATATTCGGATCTCTTTAAAAACTCCTTCTCATCGTTTTTACCCGCCATATAATCATCAAGCGTCTTCTGGAAAGGCCTCTGAAACATCTCCATTCCGATGGCGATTTTTTTATTTTTCCTGTATAGTCCCTTGATAATATCAAGCTGTACCGCGTGATGGGAAAATGCATCATGAAGCTCCCCGACGTATATGATTTTTTTGTCCGACAGGCTCTCTATAACTTTTGATAAAGAGCCAATAGTAGCTATGTCAACCGCGGGCGGATCTTCCCTGAGCTCCATGATTATTCCCCTGTCGGTCTTCTCAACCTCTTTCCCGGTATTTGCGCCGTTCTCAAAGGTGAGTCTGCTGTACTTGCCATAATGAGATATCTTTTTATATCCTGCTGTCACTTCACTCTCAGATTTGCCGCTGAATATGCTTACCGCGTTCTCTGAATTCATCGGATTTTTCTTCATCGTTACGCTAAAACCGGCATCTGCAATATCGAGCTTCCCAAAGAGCCCGCTGATTAAGGGGTTATCTTTTCCGAGTATCACAAGGGAAGAAGCAGCTATCTCTGAATCTTTTATTTCATTCGCCTTTTTCAATGCAGCCCCTTTATCTTTAAAGCTCTCAATTATGGTTTTATAAGCGCCATTCTCTGGTTCCGGCAGCGCAACAACAAGCTCTTTATCGCCAAGAAGCGCTCCGATGACAGGCGGCTTCTCATCCATGCTGAGACTCCTTGCTATATCGTAATCTTCATCAAGGACAATCTTGTCAGGCTCGTGAGAGAGAAAGACTTTAAAGATCTTCTCCTCTTCGCTGAGCCTGAAGAAGCTCTTCCTCGCTGCGCCGCCTGAATATATGGTGACAGGCATATCCAGTTCGTAAACAGGTTCGCCTTGCTTAATAGTAAAACTCAATTCATAAACGCCGTCCGTATATCTTGTCCTGGCATCTTTGATCTCTATCGAAGGCATCCCTTTCTTTTCAATCCACTGTTTAAAGAAAGAGTCAAGACTTTTACCGTAATATTTTTCGAATGATGACTTAAGGTCGTCCCATGAAGCCATGCGAAAACTATTTTCATGAATAAAGTCCTTCAGGGACTTAAGGAACGCCTCTTCCCCTAACATATTTTTGATCATATGAAATACCATAGCAGCCTTGCCGTAGCCTATTGCTTTTGAAGGGAGATTCATTCCGCCCGTAAAATCCCTCAAAGAGAGTTCATTCTCTGCCCTTACATGGCTTCCGTAATTTATCATTATATTTTTTCTGTACTCCCATCCCATCCCTTCTTCTCCTTTGTAAAGATGATCTGCAAGGTATGTTGTCAACCCCTCTGCCCAGTTCCCCTTTTCGTAATCAGCGTATATAAGATTTCCAAACCACTGGTGCAGTATCTCATGGCCGAGAGATGTCTCTGTTATAAAAGGCAGACGGAGAACGCTGTTGCCGAGCAGAGTAAAAGTGGGCATTGAATATCCGGTTTGAAGAAAGTTCTCAACTATTGCAAATCTTTTGTACGGGAACTCGCCGATGAGGCCTTTATAGAGTTTCATATACTTCTTTGAATATTCAATATATGTCCCTGCAAGCTCCATATCCTCTTTGAAAAAATATGCGCTGATCTCGACGCCCTCAAAATCTTCCCTCACAACTACAAAATTATCCGAGGCTATGATATTAATGCCGTCCACGGGATGCTCGAAATGAAAGTAAAACTCTGAATTCTCATCAGTGATGACTTTCTTTATTTCCTCTGCCTCCGAGACAGCCTCATAACCTTTCGGAAGCACCGCCTTAAGCCTGTAGCGGCTAAGCCCCTCTATTTCCGGATACCATAATCCTGTAAGCGATATACCTCTTTTATCAATTACGCTCTGAGCTATATTAGAAGAGTCAGGCGCTGGAGACTTGGCAGGCTTAAAAACGCCTTTGTATTTTATCTCTAGTATCCCGTCTTCGCCCGGCGTTAACTTAAGGCCGGAACCGTGCAGAACAGGATGTATAAGGCGGTTGTTAATCTTGACGGAGAGAATCTTCAGGAGACCAGTATTGATTGAGAGTTTACGCCCTTCTTTAAGACTTATCAGTGAAGTGCCTAATATGGTGGAGTCAGGTATATTAAAGGAGACCTCCAGATTATTTTCAGGAATCTCAATATCGTTTGGCTGGCCCGCCTGCACATAGGCGGAAAATAGCAAGAGAAGAATTGTAATGGAGACAAAGCTGGAGAGAAATGATTTTATCATCCCAAAGAGGCTTTCTTTATGACAGGTCTTCAAAATGCGTAAGGGCCTTAAACTCCCTGAAGCGGCTCTCTATTTCAGAATAATCAAGCGCCTTTATCCTGTCGAGGCTGAATGACTCAACATTATACGATGCCATAACGCTTCCGAAGATAATGGCCTTGCGAATGTTAGACTCTTCAAAGTTCATGGTGCTGGAGAGATAACCCATGAAGCCTCCGGCAAAGCTGTCGCCGGCGCCCGTAGGATCAAAGACAGATTCGAGCGGATACGCAGGCGCTGAAAATACCTTCCCTTTCTGAAACATGAGCGCGCCGTATTCACCGCGTTTAATCACAAGGGCTTTGGGGCCGAATGAGAGTATGATTTCCGCTGCTTTGACAAGATTGGGCTCTTTTGAAAGTTCTCTTGCCTCGCCTTCATTAATAAGCAGTATATCAACAAGCTTAAGCGTCTCAATAAGCGACTCTCTCTTCCCTTCAATCCAGAAGTTCATTGTGTCACAGGCAACAAGTGCAGGCTCCTTTACCTGACTCAGTACCTCTCTCTGGAGATCAGGGTCAATATTTGCAAGGAAGACAACCCTCCTGCCCTTATAGTTTTCAGGTAGCTTGGGCCGGAATGACTGAAAGACATTCAGCTGAGTATCAAGCGTACGCGCTTCATTCAGTTCATATCCATATTCGCCTTTCCATCTGAAGGTCTTTCCCTCTTTCCTTTCAATGCCGGCAGTATTGATTTTGCGGCTCTTCAGGAAAGTTAAATGTTCTTCAGGAAAGTCATCGCCCACCACAGCAACAATCGCCACATCAGTGAAATAGCTTGCGGCAGTCGCAAAATATGTGGCGGAGCCGCCTAAGACTTCATCAACCTCGCCAAAGGGGGTCTTGACCGAATCAAATGCAACAGAGCCGACAACTAACAATGACATATTAATCCTCCTGAAAAATGTAAGGGTTCATGTATTTATTTTTGGGTCATGACTAGAATAGCATAAAAAAAGTATGCTAACTTCTAGAAATGACAACAAAAAATAGATTCATTAAGTTTTCCAAAATATCTGAGTATAAATTCAAGCAAATTGTTAAGCTTTTTACATAT
>JBFLVX010000107.1:0-8585 GCA_040758255.1 Nitrospirota bacterium | reverse complement strand
TTCTTGGCAGATACAAAGATTTCAAAACATTCTTTCACGGACATACTTACACAGGAAACCAGCTTGCATGCGCGGCTGCTCTGGCAAACCTTAAGCTATTCAAGAGCGAAAGAACCTTAAAGAAGATGCAGGGGAAGATAGAGATTTTAAGAAACGGCCTCGCCGGGATAGCGGATATCCCCCATGTCGGCGATGTAAGGCAAAAGGGGTTTATGACAGGGATAGAACTTGTAAAGAATAAAAAAACAAAAGAGCCATATCCTACTGAAGATAAGATGGGAATAAAGGTCTGCAACAGGGCGCGTGAGAAAGGCCTTCTCATAAGGCCGCTGGGGAATGTCATTGTGCTCATGCCGCCCCTGAGCATCTCCAATCAGGAATTAAAAAGACTCATTCAGATAACCGCAGAGTCAATTGAAGAAGTAGTTTGTTGAACTTTTCATATAAGAAAAACTTGCGCCCTTAGTCTTCAGCGTATCCTTTGATAGATACTCGCCGATCATAAATACATCGGAGATTATTGCTTTATTAATAGAGGTTATGATATAAGATTAAGAGGTCATGATTCTGTGAATTTAACTGGACAGCTATGCTCTTGAAATGGGAAAACGAGACATAATAAAGAGAGGCGTGATTTGAATCACATCTTTCTTTTTTGCTTTACCTAATTATTAGCAATAGGGTAATATATCGGCAGGCATTAATATTTTTCTTGACAATATATGTTTTTTTTGATTTCATTAATCATATGATATTTAAAAGAAGAGGAATGGTTGGTCTGGATATAGGCTCCAGATATATCAAGGCCGTTCAGCTCAATGAAGTCAGCGATGGGTACCAGCTTGAAAGTTTTGGTATCACAACGCTCCAGCCTGAATTAATCGTTGATGGTTCAATCCTCGACTCCCTTCGCGTCGTGGAATCAATCAAGGAGCTTATCTCAAGCAACGGCATCAAGGCAAAAGATGCCACAATAGGCGTATCCGGGCATTCATCTGTAATAATAAAAAGGATAACCCTCCCCCAAATGTCGGAAGATGAACTGCATGAATCAATAAAGTTTGAGTCGGAGCAATACATCCCTTTTGATATTGAAGATGTAAATCTTGATTTCCAGATACTCGGCATGCAGGAAGAAGGCAATCAGATGGATGTTCTTATCGTGGCTGTTAAAAAAGACAAGATAAATGAATATGTATCTGTTGTGAAAGACGCCGGACTTAACCCGCTTATTGCTGATGTTGATACCTTTGCCCTTGAAAATGCTTATGAGACTAATTATGAGATTTTGCCGGGCGAGAATCTCGCGCTTGTCAATGTCGGGGCCAGCATGATTAATATGAATATTCTTAAAGGCGGGGTCTCTGTTTTTACAAGGGACAGCTCTGTCGGCGGCAATCTTCTGACAGAAGCGCTTCAGAAAGAGTTCACCATTTCTTATGAAAATGCTGAAAAGCTAAAACGCGGCGAGGCGGTTGAAGGGATCCCGCAGGAAGAGGTTGCATCTGTCCTGATCTCCGCGTCTGAAGAGATTATCGCAGAGATCTCACGCTCTTTTGACTACTTTAAAAGCACAACCGGGAATGAAGATATTAAAGAAGTGATTTTCAGCGGCGGCGGCGCGCTGGTAAAGGATTTTGCCCCGCTGCTCTCAGAGAGGGTCGGAGTAAGCGCCAGGTTTATTGAACCATTCAGAAATATAAAGATACCTGATTCATTCGATAAGGGGTATCTGAAAAAGATCGAGCCTATTATGTCTGTTGCTGTAGGCTTGGCGTTAAGGAGGGTCGGAGACAGATGATAAGGATTAATCTCCTGCCTGCAAAACGTAAAAAGAAGGCTTCCGAATTTCCGATCCATTTTATTCCGGGCATTTTCGTCAGCATCATAACGCTTGTTTTATTGATTGTTTATTTCTTTTATCTGAATAATCAGATCGCCTCAATCAAGGCTGACAGAACAGCCAAGGAACAAAGGCTGGCAGAAATAAAGGAAAAGATAAAAGAGGTTGAGAATTATGAAAAGGATAATGAGGTCTTCAGGGAGAAGAACAAGGTTATTGAGGAATTAAAAGCAAAGCAGGCCGCGCCTCTCATACTGCTTGATGAAGTCAGTAATATGCTCCCAAGAGGGGTATGGCTCACCTCATTAACTGACAACGGCGGCGTCATTACTATCAGCGGGGTTGCCTTTACAAACCCTGATCTTGTTAATTATGTTCAGAACCTTAAGGGATCAAAATATATGTCAGATGTTCAATTGATTGAATCACGACAGGCAAAAATTGAACAATCTTCAGTTTATAACTTCAGCCTGTCGTTTAAGATGAAAATATAATATGGCGATTAATATAGACCTGAAAAAAATTCCGCCTTATGCGAAGGTTATCATTTCGTTGATACCCGTTGTAGTTTTTATTGCATTGTTCGTAACGCTTATTTATAAGCCGAAAAGCAAAGAGATTGTTTCTTTGCAGGGGGTGGTTGCAACACTTGACAAGGAGATATCAAGCGGGGAGGTTAAGATAAGAAAGCTGGATCAGCTCATAGCCGAAAATGCACTGCTCAAAGCAAAACTTGCGGCGTTGCAGGAACATCTGCCTGCAGAGCAGGAGGTAACTGAGCTTTTAAAGCAGATTTCAGATTTGGGATTACAATCAGGACTTGAAATTCTTTTGTGGAAGCCAGAGGCAAAGCGTGCGGCTCCGAGCGGGCTTTATGCTGAGATACCGGTACAGATTGAAGTTGTAACCGGATATCATAACCTTGGAGATTTTTACAGCCATATCAGCAGACTGGCGCGTATTGTTAATATATCGGGACTAAAGATAACCGCAAAAGTCAGGAGCGGCGACGATAGCAAAGGTTTAAACGCAGCTACTTTTACTGCTGTTACATTTGTTGCATCAAGCTCTGGGGAGGAGACCAAAAGCAAGTGAGTAGAAAGATATCAAGGAGAGGCAGGATGAACAGCACGGGGAGACATATTGTGGTTTCACTTGCAGTTGCAGTATTGATTCTCTCCGCGTTGTCAGGCTGTAAAAAGAGTTCTGCACCGCCTGTGGCCCCTGCGCAACAGGCAGAGCCGGCAAAACCAGAACTCCAGGGTGAAGCGGCGGTTCAGGAAACCGCAAAAAATGACAAAGGATATGTTTATGACCGGAGAGACAGACGCGATCCATTTATGCCGCTTATTGAAGTGGCAAAGAAAATAGAAAAAAAGGACGATAAGAGGGTTATGGGCACCCTTGCAAGCTATGATATAGGTGATTTTAAAGTATTGGCGATTGCAAAAAAAGGAAACCGGCGTTACGCGCTTCTTTTGGCGCCCGGTAACAGGTCATTTACTGTCTATGAAGGAACCGTTCTCGGTTTCCATAACGGGAAGATTGAGAAGATTACTGATAATCAAGTAATTACAATAGAGCACATAGAAAATTATCTCGGGAAGATTGAATCCAGACAGTTAATTTTAGAGCTCCATAAGGGGAGGTAATATAATGATATTAAGGAAACGCCATTTATTATTTTTAATTGTTTTAGCCGTATTGATTTTTCCGTTATCCAGTGTCCAGGCAAAGATAGACTCGGAGATAACCGGAATAGATGTAAGAGAGGTCGACGGGACAACAGAGATAGAGATAATGAGCACAACCCCCCTTATTTATACCATGTATACGTCTGACCCCTATAGGATTGTATTGGAGATGCAGAACACGGATTTAAAGGGGTTGAATAAGAAGGTTTTTGATAAGGCGGGTGTTATGGAGGTAATCCCTTCGAAAATTGCGGGGGTGCCGGATGCTGTAAAGCTTGAGATATCTCTTACCGACCCTGTAGATGTCAGGCCTATTCAGCGGGGAGGCTTGCTGCTCCTCACATTTGATACCCCTGCTAAGGCTGCTGATGCGGAAGGTGAGAGCGCCGCTGGAGAAGCACAGGCTTCAGGAAAGGTAATAGAAAGCATAGCTCTCAGTAAATCAGGGAATAAACTGCTTATAACTATTAGCGGCAACGCAGAGATGATGGCGAAGGTGCTGAACGCCGACAATAATAAACTTGTGGTAGATATCCCTGATGTAACAACCGCTATTGATGCTCCCAAGGGTTTTGAACCGCCGATACAAGGCATAAGGATAGGGAAACATTCTGATAAGACAAGGCTCGTTTTCGACCTCGCCGGACCGGCAGTCTATGATATATCGCCTTCCGGCAATCAGATTGTAATTTCCTTTAATATCCCCAGCGCTGCTGGAACGCCAAGTCCTGCCGATACGGCGGGGACGCCTGCTCCTGTTGTTGCTGAAAAGCAGGATATTCAAGAGGTTAAGGCTTTGTGTGTTTTAGAGCAAGGCCGCTATACCGGCGCACCGATAAACCTTGATATGCAAGACGCTGATCTCATCCATATATTCAGGCTTATAGCTGATATCAGCGGTTGTAATGTCGTTGTAAGCCCGGAGGTTTCCGGTAAATTCTCTACGAGGCTTATTGATGTTCCATGGGATCAGGCGCTTGATGTAATAGTCAGAAACCACAGTCTTAAGATGAGAGTGGACGGCAATATTATAAGAATAGCAAAGAAAGAAAGTTTTGAGAAGGAAGATAAAGATACAGCCGACCTAAAGGGATCTGAGGAGATTGCCGGGGAACTTGTGTCAAAATCTTACAAGATTAATTTTGCTGACGTTACAAAAGTGAAGGAAATAATTAAGCCCAGTTCCAGAGGCTCTGTCGACGTAGATGCCAGAACCAGTTCTTTGATTATCAAAGATGTGGAGCAGAATCATGCCAAATTTCAGAATATCATTGACACCCTTGATAAGCCAACTCCGCAGGTTAACATAGACGCAAGGATTGTTGAGGTGTCAAAAACATTTACAAAGGAGTTCGGTATTCAATGGGGAGCTAATATAAGGCCGAGCGTTGATACACAAATCGGCGGCTTAACTGGAACAGGTTCCGGAAACACAAGCTTTGCTTCCTCCAACCCCCTGCTTATAAACCTTCCTGCTGCTGCCGGAGCAGGCTCCGGAGGCGCAATAGGTTTTGGATATTTAGGCGCCAGTGCTCTGCGCGCACTGGACTTGCAGCTTTCAGCTATGGAGGATACCGGGAACGGCAAATTAGTCTCGAACCCAAGAATTATAACTTTGGATAATGAGGAGGCGACAATAAAACAGGGTGCGAGCATCCCGTATAATGCATCTGCTGAAGGAGGAGGCACTACTACAGCATTTGTTAATGCTGACCTTGAACTCAAAGTTACCCCGCATATAACCCCTGACGGGACGATAGTCATGGAAGTTGAAATAAAGAAGAACGAGCCTGATTTCTCAAGGGTATCAATAAATAATGCGCCGTCTATTACTACTAAAGAAGCAAAGACCAAAGTCCTGATAATGGACGGAGACACACTTGTCATAGGCGGCATTTTTAAAACAACTGTTTCGGACAGTCAAAATAAATTCCCTGGTCTTGGGAATGTTCCGGGTCTTGGATGGCTCTTCAAGAAAGAGAAGAAAGAAGAGAAGACTGAGGAACTCTTGATATTCATCACCCCGAGCGTTGTCAAATAATTTTAGAGATGAATCTGTAAACGCTTAAGTGAAGGACGTTCGCTGAGAAAATTTTATTAAGAAGAAATATCTGGTTACGGAGGCTGGAGGAGCAATGAATAAAAAAAATAGTATGGCGGGAATCGTTTTAATGACTCTTTTGTTGATATTATCCGGTTGCGGCGAATTGGGAGGCGCTCCTGGGTCAGACAGCGGGGATACAGGCATCCTTATTAAATCAGTAAGCATTATCGGAGAAGAGCCTGCCGGCGGCGATAACGAGATTGATGCGGCGCTTCATCTGTGCCCTCCTGCTTTTACGGAAATTGAACAAGGCCTTTTCATAGCTAACGCAACCATGACGATAAATGCATCAGCTACCGGATTTGACCCTTTCCCGGCAAGCATTGAACATTGCGATATTACGTATCTCAAAGGCAATGAAAGCCCGGATGCGCCTATTATAGAGAGAGCAACTATATATCCGAACTGCACTCTGGTAGAAGATGAAGCCAATGAATGCAATGTAGTTATGATGGACATAGACAGGAAAGTGAAATGGTGGGAGGATGTAAATTCGATCAACAACTTCCCTCATACATATCCAACACCTTATACAGTCAAATATGACTGCACTTACATTAACAACTATGGCAAGTCTGGAACTTTCCAGATTGAATATGATATTTTGCTTGCTGATTGGAACTACTGTTAGCAGGAGGGAGACTAAATGAGAAGAATATTAATTTTCATAGCATTTTTTGTAAGCATTGTATCATTAATAAGCTGTGGCGGCGGAGATAGCTCCTCAAGCGCTCCTGACGGCGTAAATCCTGGGTTCCCATCGGACATCCAGCTCATGCCGACACAATATATTGCGCAGACAAATTCCGATATTTTCTTTAAGACGAGGGTGCTTGACGGCAACGGGGTGCCCCTTGAGGGAGTGCCAGTCACATTTACCAATATCTCTCCTATAGGCACCATAAGTGCCGCAGGCGTTGCCAAGACAGGCAATGTAAGCAAATCCGGCACAACAGTGGTAAATACGAACGGGCTCGGCTTTGCAACAGTCAGAGTCTTCTCCAGTACACAAGGTTTTGTCACGGTCCAGTCAGAGGTGGATGCGGGCACCGGTCATGTAAGGGAGAGGAAGACCGTCTTTTTTACCACATCAAACACTTTTAATCTGTCGCCCACATTGACGCTTGATGTTGATGAAGACGGCGATGGAAGCTGGAATGAGGATGATGACTTTATAATGTTGCAAAACACAGGTGATGATTTTGTGCAGATAAGAGTAACAGTCAGAGATCGTTTTGGTCTGTTAGCGTCCGGTGCAACCGTGACATTTGGAGCTGACGTTGCTTATAGAGTGGGATCAGACCCGGCGGCTACATGCTCTGACGGCTCAACAACTTGTGAACTTACTTTCAACACGGATACAGTAACAACAGATTCCGCAGGAGAGGCAACAGTTACGCTGCAGGCTTCACCTGAGGCACTGAGATCCATTCAGACTCTCTTTAATGTTACTGCTACGGCGGATAACGGCGCTGCGGGCATTGTTACCTTGTTCCTTGAACCTGTGACTATAGCGTCAGTGTCTCTGTCAGCAAATCCAGGGGTGGTCTTGCCTGAGGCAGATTCTGACATCATAGCTCTTGTTACTACCAACCTGTCCGGCATAGCTCCTGATAACACAGCTGTAATGTTTACCGCTAATTGCGGTTCAGTTACGCCTTTTGGCCAGACAACTGACGGCTCGGCTCCGGCAACCTTTACTGCTCCGTCTACAGAAGGGACCTGCACAATTACAGGCACAGCAGGCAGTCAATCAGATACTGTGGATGTGATTGTATCAGCTGCGCTCGCAGTTCTGCCGTCCACGCAGACAATAGACGGCGCAGCAGGAGGGACTGCAACATTCACAATTTACGGCGGAACTCCTTCATATGACATATCCACGAGCAACCCGGCGTTTGCGCCTACTCCAGCCAATGTTACTGCAAGCGGCGGAACATTCACGGTTACAGTTCCTGCTGGTACAGCAGGTATGACAATAACTTATACAATCAGGGATGCCACGGGTGCAACAGTGTCAGCGACAGTGACGATAACGGGAGCTGGCGCACTGACAGTTACTCCGGCATCTGCTACCGCAAGCTGTGGTGGTACAGTTATAACATTCTTTGTAACAGGAGGTGTCCCAACTTATACTGCTACTTCAACGAATCTTAGTGCGGTGCCGACTATAACTGGTAATCCTATTGCTACAGGCGGTACATTTACAGCTACTACCGGAGCATGTGACCCTGATGGCGGCGGTCCTATTCCACCCCTTCCAGCCAGTACGCCAGTTAACATAATAGTGCGGGATAGCGCTGCATCGCCAACCCTTGTTACAGTGGTATTAACAGTCACAAATTAGAAATAGCCGGGAATCAGGACGGTTCTAATTTCGAAGAGGCGGGCGAAAGCCCGCCTCTTTTTTTATGCTCTTCAGACTGTTTTAGCGTTTCTCTTTGACCGTTAAAAACAACTAATTATTAGAAGAGGGGGGAGGATTGCCTTTACTAAAGGGGACCGCCTCTTTACGCGGAATACTATCCACCCCCCTGATTATGCTATACTTAAAACCGCGAAATTCCAGACCGCAATCACTTGATGAAAGGATACAAAACAAGATGAGCATAGAGCCGAATAAGGTTATTTACTCCATGGTTGGAGTAAGCAAGCATTATGATAACAAAACCGTTTTAAAAGATATCTACCTTTCCTATTTCTACGGGGCGAAGATAGGCGTCCTCGGCCTGAACGGATCAGGCAAGAGCTCGCTTCTCCGCATCCTTGCAGGGGTTGATAAAGAGTTCAACGGCGAGACAGTCCTGTCGCCCGGACATACCGTAGGTTTCCTTGAGCAGGAGCCGCAGCTTGATAACAGCAAGACGGTGCGCGAGATCGTGGAAGAAGGTGTGCAGGAAATAGTTGATGCTCTCAAAGAATATAACCTGATCATTGAAAAATT
>JBFLVX010000106.1:0-8626 GCA_040758255.1 Nitrospirota bacterium | reverse complement strand
AAAAAAACAGTCATCTTCAAAGTTAATGTAAAGAACATACGGGTCTTTCTTTACTGCCATCAGCTCTTCCATGCAGTTCTCAACTGATCTTTCTCTCACCTTTCTGCCGTAAACAGTCGAGAGATAAGCGTTGGCGCAGTATCCGCAGTTAAAGGGACAGCCCCTTGTTGTTATCATCATATGGCAGGTCCCGCCGTACAGGGCATAGCGTCTGAACAATCCGGGATTTTCGGTAAAGTTATATATTTTGTTATTATGAAAACCGTAAAAATAGTCAGGGAGGTACTCCTGAAAAGGGAGGCTGTCGAGGTCTGATTCAGGCGGAGCCTTGAGAGGTTCTTTTACGCTTCCGTTTTTTCTTGTCAATATATTTGGGATTTCGGGCGGAATATCATTGCCTTTATCCTTCAGATGGTTCAGCAATGTAACGACAGCTCTTTCTCCTTCGCCAATGCAGACAAAATCCGCGTATTTCAGACATTCTTCAGGACTGATTATCGCGTGTACCCCGCCCCAGATTACAGGGACCTGAAATTTGTCATGCAAGAGTTTTGTAAGGTTTTTGGCAGGGTAAAACTCAATAGACATGAGACCGATCCCTATAAGATCAGGATTGTAATCTCGAATGAAATCCTCTATAGCCGGGGCTAATTTCTTTTCGAGATAGCCCGGCAGGAGAAGGATTTTGGCATCATGCCCATTAGCAAGCAGATTGGCTGAGATGTATTTTAAGCCGGTTACATATGCATTGGATTGTAGAGAGATGAGGAGGCATTTCATTAAAATTATATTCCCGTAACATCATGATTAGAGTAAGTTTTAATTAATGATAAGCAACATAAATTCAGGAAGTCAAGGTTTTCGGGAAGAATGCCGCCGGTTTGCAGAAACTCTTCATTCCTGAAAAGTTGCGAAATAAAGCAAATAACTTACTTCAAAGAAAATCGCCAATGCCTCATAATGCTTGATTTTTTTTGATATTTATTGGATACTTTTAATAGTTAAGTAAAATTAATTTTAAGGGTCAGGCAGCAGGGGGTAACAAAAATAAGGAGAAAGAGCATTGGTTATTAAGGATTTTATCCTTAATAAGGCAAAAGAAGCGATTTCTTTTCAAGCGCTAAAGAGTGCTTGCCTTACATCTGTTCCCTCATATGACTTAATCCCTCCTCTTCGTTTCCACAATACTGACCGTCTTCCAAAGCACTATCGTTTCATAAGCTCTGAAACCAACCATATATGAAAAAACGCAGCCATAAAAAGACCTACGACTACTATGCTGCAATACAGAAGATCAGTCGTGAACTGACTTCAAAATTCAGCCTGGATAGTATATACAATTTTATTGGGGATACCTTGTTATCAACACTTGCCCTGAGAGATATTTATATTCTTTCTCTGATGCCGGGCGGTAATTTCGAAGAGGTTTACCGAGCCTCAAACGGCAAGAACAAGGATGCGCTTGATAAGGCAGAGGCTTCAGATCATCAATCTAAAACGCACAAAACTGTAAACGAAGACTCCGAAGCGAGCAGGGTTTTAAAGAACCTTCATGAAGTTGTAATTAAGGGGCAGCATAAAGACGGCTCAAAGTCGCTTAAAGGAATAGACAGTTTCCTTGAAACTTTTCATGGCGAGGCATTAACGCCGGTCTATGTTGATGATAAGCTGACGCTTTTAATGATACTTGGCGGCAAAATGTCCGGTGACATGTTTAACAGCGAGGATATCAGTCTCCTGAATACTGTTGCCCATCAAACAGCTATCGCCATAAAGCATGCCAGACTTTATCAGGAGAATCTTAACTCTGAGAAACTTGCCGCTATAGGCATGATGTCCGCGACATTTGCTCATCAAATCAGGAATCCTCTCACTTCACTGAAAACCTGCGCGCAGCTGATGCCTGAAAGATATGATGACGCTGATTTTAGAGATACTTTCTCAAAGATAGTCCGGGATGATGTCAAAAAGATAGAAGGGCTCATTAATGACCTCCTTGATTTTTCTGCCAAGGAGATATTTTCCGGCAAAGATAATTATGACCTGACCGCTGTTATTGATGAGACTATTGACAACTTACAATATAAACATGCTCTTGAGAGGCAAAACATACTTATTGAGAAGAAGTACAGAGGCGATGCCATTAAAATGACAGGCAGTGTAAATATGCTGACACAGGCGTTCAGCAATATTATTAATAATGGATGCCAGGCTATGGGAAACGGCGGTCTTTTGATAGTTGACATCAATCCGAACGGACGGAATGTGAATATTACAATCCGGGATACCGGCATAGGCATGTCTCATGAAGAGATAAACAGGATATTTGATCCGTTCTATACAACGAAGCCTTTGGGTGTGGGGCTGGGGCTTGCCATAAGCAAAAGGATAATAGAAGAGCACGGCGGCAGGATAAAAGTGGAGAGCAGGTTATCTCAGGGCACGATCTTCACTGTTTCTCTGCCTTTATTAAATAGCAACCGGTACGCAGAAGAAAGCAGCATGGTGTCATAAATGGAACTCTTAGCGCTCTTGAGCAGAGACGAAAAAGTAATTAATTCCGTACGGGATCTGCTTAAGAAGTATATTGTGTACCCGGTGAGAACGCCGGAAGAATGCGAGGAATTACAGGGCAGGATGCCGGTTAATCTCTTTATTGTTGATACCGTATCTCACAGCCTCTCATCTCTTGAGGATTTTCTTCTTAGACTCGATAATGACTCAGCAGTGCTTATCTCATCAGAAAAGCCCGATAAACTTAACAGGGAGAAACAGACGAAAAGCGTCTATGGCTCCGTTGATGCGGGATCAATTACATCAGAGCTTTCCGCAATAGTTGAACGCGCTCTTGAAATACAGAGACTAAAGAGCGAATTAAAACTCTTGAGGCGCTCCGGTGATGATTCCATATCAGGGCTGCCGGTTCACAGCAAACCTGATGCGGAAGCGTTTCCTGCCGGAAGATATCTTCATGAGAGGGTGCTTATCAACTTTGCCAAGATGCTTACTGTGAGCTTTGATATGCGGATGCTCTTTATCCTTTTTATGGATTCAGTTAATGAGATTGTTCGTGTAAATAAGATGTCCGTTATGCTGAGGGATATGGACGTTTTTTATGTCAAGGCTCACTATGGACTTGATCCTCATGTTGCCGATAACCTGAAGCTCACGAAAGAGAGCGCGCTTGTCGGCTGGCTTGCCAGGACCGGAAGGATAATGCAGAATCCTGCCGGACCATCAGATGCTGTTTCTGTAAGTATTTACAGAGAGATGGAGCTTCTCCAGTCTTCATTTGCGTTTCCTATAATTCACAATGGAAAACTGATAGGCATATTCAATATAGATCATAAAATTACCGAAACCCCTTTTTACAAGGAAGAGCTTGAGATAATCTATGTTCTTTGCAATTACCTTGCCTCGGCTGTGAAGGGGGTAGACCTCTATAATCAAATGTGGCGGCAGCAAGACTTTACAAATAATATGCTTTCGTGCATGAGCAGCGGCATGATCGCAATAAACAGGGATGAAAAGATCACCATTTTTAATCAGCAGGCGTCCGAGATTCTTGGCATGGACGCTGCCGGCACTATAGGCGGTGACCTGAAAAGGCTTCCATCACCTTTCGGGGAGATACTGCATGAGACGATTGCAACAGGCAGATCATATAAACGATATGAGACCGAGATCGCGGCCTCAAAACTTCCGGTCGGCATAAACAGCTTCAGGCTGCTTGACGAGCATCAATCCCCTATCGGGGCAGGGATTGTATTTACCGATCTCTCCGATTCCAGGAAATTGGAAGAGCAGATGATGAGGGCTGAGAAACTTGAAGCGGTCAATGATCTGATGGCAAAGATAGCGCATGAGGTGAGAAATCCGCTGACTTCAATACAGATATACACGCAGCTGATAAATGAAAAATACGGCGATGATGATGAACTGCGTAACTTTTATACATCATCTGTAAGTCAGTCAATCAAGAGGCTTGACGGATTGATTGATAAGCTGGTGACTTTCTCGATCACGCAGGATTATAACTTTAATAAGGAGGATGTAGGGCTCCTTATTGATAATGCTGCGGAGCATGTTTTGAAGAATATTCCTTCCGGATATAAGTTTGAAAAGGGCGAAATTGACAGCTCTCTGTTTATTGAGGCTGACAGAAAATTTTTGATAAAGGCTATTTATTATATTGTCCTGAGCATTGTTGAAAAAGCGACTGTTGGGACATTGATTACAGTGAGCGCAAAGTCCGGCGCTTCATCTGTAGAAATATCATTAAAATATGACGGCAATGAGATGACTGATGAAGAAAAAGAGAGTCTGCTGAGGCCTTTGACGGATTTGGACAATCTCTCCGTGGAATTGAATTTGCCGATAAGCCGTAAAATTATCGAAGCGCATAACGGGCGCCTTGATATAAAGTCTGAGAACGGCAGCAACTTCTTTATTATAAGATTGCCTCTTATGGAAAGAAGGACTGCCGCAATATATGATCTGATAGGGGGAAATTAAATGAATAAGGACAGGGTGCTCGTGATTGATGATGAAATGTCTCCTCGGGAGTCGCTCAGAATGGTTTTGAAGGAAAAGTATGACGTCAATACCGTTGCAGGGGCATTGGAAGGGATAGATTTTCTTAAACATAACCGCGTGGATCTTATAGTGCTTGATATTAAAATGCCTGTAATGGACGGAATAACGGCCTTGAAAGAGATTAAAAAAGATCATCCTGATATCGAAATTATTCTCCTGACCGCATATGCCAGTCTTGACACTGCCAGGGACGCGATTCGTTTCGGAGCCTTTGATTATTTAATGAAGCCTTTTGATAAGGATGATGTGCTCAGCGTTGTTGAAAGGGGGCTGCAAAAGAGGCGCGCTTCGGAAAAAGTTAAATCAGAATTCATTACTCTTCTGAACAAAACAAACGCGCTTGAAGAACAGATAGCCATGGCTCATGATAATATAATGTCCTGCTATGAAGGCACTGTAGAGGCACTGAATCTTGCGATAGATGCCAAGGACCATTACACATATAACCATTCAAACCGGGTTGCAAGATTGGCGTCTTTATTGGCAGAAAGCCTTGGGTTGTCATATAACATCAGGGAGAAGATAGAGCATGCGGCCGCTATTCATGATATAGGTAAAATAGGGATTGATGAGAGTGTCCTTAAAAAGAACGGCCGGCTGACCCCGGAGGAGTTTGAAGGAATGAAGAGGCATCCGGAGATTGGAGCCAGGATTGTGCGGTCTGTTCCTTTTCTTGAAGAAGCTGTGCCTGTTATTCTCTATCATCACGAAAGATTTGACGGTAAAGGGTATAAAAGTCTTAAAGGGGAACAGATTCCTCTAAGCGCAAGGATAGTCATGGCAGCAGATGCTGTTGATGCGATGATGAATGCCAGACCATACAGGGACAGTCTCCCTATCGAGAATGTTTTTAATGAATTAAAGGAGAATTCAGGAACTCAGTTTGACCCCATGATTGTGGATTTGATGATTAATGGGAAGGTACCGCTGGAACTAATTCATAATGCAAATGGCTCAATATGGACAAAAAACTAATTTAGTCGTATTGAACTATTTCAATCCAAGCACATCCTGCATATCGTAAAGACCAGGGGGCTGTTTCCGAACCCACATTGCAGCTTTGAGAGCGCCGCCTGCAAAAGTATCCCTGCTTGAAGCCTTATGCGTTATCTCGATCCTCTCTCCGATGCCTCCGAAAAGGACCGTATGTTCTCCAACTATATCACCGGCGCGGATCGTCTGCATCCCGATCTCCTTTTTAGTCCTTTCGCCTATTATGCCTTTTCTTGAGTATACAGCGGTCTCTTCGAGATTTCTGCCGAGGGCGTCTGCTATCACCTGAGCCATACGAAGAGCTGTTCCTGACGGAGCATCTTTTTTAAGCCTGTGATGCGCCTCAATAATTTCAACATCATAGTCATCCCCTAAAACCCTCGCAACATCTTTTAGGACTTTCAAGAGCAGGTTCACTCCAACGCTCATGTTAGGCGCAACTACGATTGGGATTTTACCGGAGCAGGATTTAATAGTTTCAACAGCTTCACTGCTTAAACCCGTAGTCCCTATAACCATAGCTATTCCTTCATCAGCAGCGGCTTTCACAAGTTTAACAGCAGT
This sequence comes from Nitrospirota bacterium, assembly GCA_040758255.1. Taxonomy (GTDB): domain Bacteria; phylum Nitrospirota; class Thermodesulfovibrionia; order UBA6902; family UBA6902; genus JACRPZ01. Next base: position 2,473 of record JBFLVX010000106.1, on the reverse strand, counting down.
CGTTGGCTCGGAAAAATCTATAAGGACATCGGCTTTTGCTTTTATATCATTGATATCACCTGACAACGCTACATTGATCTTTCCGACTCCTGCTGTTTCCCCTGCATCAGAGCCTATCTTTGGATGATCTTTGCGCTCCAATGCGCCGATGATCTTTGATTCTTTATTGTCATTTGCAAGCGTAATGATTCGGCCGCCCATTCTGCCGGCTGCGCCTGATACGATTAAATTAAGCATATTGCCTCCATTATTTAAATTGTGAATCATAGAATATAACGTTAGCTGTTAAAATATCAAACCAAATATTGAAGCCTCCATATATTAAACATTAAAAAAACAACATATAGACATTAGTTCCATAAGGTTGATACAATATCATAGACTGAATTTTGAAGGTAAATCGAAAATATGTCGTACGAATAAAGGAGGAAGCGAACTTGACTTCTAAGAATAGAATCGCGTTGTTCTTAACATTAATTGTTTTATCTGCAAAGAATGCATACGCTTACATAGATCCTAACACAGGAGGGTTCTTTTTCCAGACAGTGGCTCCATTTGTTTACGGTATCTTGGGGGTAATAGTAGTGTTCTGGAAACGGATAGTCAATTTTATAAAGGGTTTGTTTAACAAAAAAAAGAACGGGGATAATTCAAAAGAGAATGAATAGGCCCAGCCGTTTTATGGTTTTAGGCATTGACGGTATGGACCCTGAGATATTCCGTTTTTTGCATCAAAAAGGAAAAATGCCCGTGCTCGGAGCTATAGCCGATGCCGGTAACTTCAGATTTCTTGCCACATCCAACCCTCCTCAGAGCCCTGTGTCATGGACAAACATAGCTACTGGAAGCAATTCAGGCACACACGGAATTTGTGATTTTATACATCGGGATCCGAAAACCTATACTCCTGAGTTGTCTTTGTTTGGAATACAGCAGCATAAGGGCGGGGTAAAATATACATCGCATATTCAAATACCATCTGTTTTTGAGGAAGCCATGAGTCAAGGGATTCCTGTAACGCTTTTAAGGTGGCCGCTTACTTTCCCTGCTCCTGAATCATTGCCTTCAAATAGCAGGCTGCTTTCAGGAATGGGAGTGCCGGATCTTTTAGGAACTTTAGGCAGATATTCTTTTTATACAGCTGATAGTGCTATCTCAGAAAAAACCATGCATGGGCGGATTGTTCATATAACCCAGAATAATGGATTGGTAAAGACAGAGATCTTCGGGCCTCGATATATGAGCTGGAAGGGTATGAAGGAGGCGTCTGTCCCCTTGACAATGGAAAGAACGTCAGACGGTTTAAAAGTCGAACTGCCCGAAATTACGCTTGATTTGAAATGCGGGGTCTGGAGCCCGCATATTATTTTGAGGTTTTCTATTGGTCTTATGGGCAAAGTAAGCGCTGTAACCAAGATGGTCTGCATTGATTCAGAGCCTTTTCCTTCATTGTTTTTACTGCCTATGCAAATTTACCCTAAGGACACTACACTGCCTCTTTCCTCACCAAAGTCCTATGGATCAGACCTGTGGGATAAAATCGGGCCGTATCTTACTTTGGGTATGCCTGAAGATACTAATGGATTAAAGGACGGGCTTATATCTGAAGAGGTTTTTCTGGCATTGTGTGATGATGTGTTTGCTGAAAGAGAGCGCATGCTCAATTTAGCGCTTGAAAACTTTGACACTGGAATGCTTGCGTGTGTTTTTGACACCCTCGACAGGGTCCAGCATATGTTTTGGAAGAAGGAGGGTGTTTCCAAAGAAGGAGGCGCAAAAGAGCCGTCGGATACTATAGCAGACTGGTATGTCAAGATGGATAATATGGTTGGAAGAGTTATAAAACGGATAGGCAGCGAGACTCCCCTTATAATACTGTCTGACCATGGATTCACATCTCTCAAGAGGTATGTGCATCTTAATAGCTGGCTGGTGCGGAATGGTTTTCTGGTATTGAAAGATAAGAATAAGGGCGGAGGCCCCTTGTTCGATAATGTGGATTGGACTAAGACAAGAGCTTATGCTATAGGGTTTAACAGCATTTATCTAAATTTAAAAGGGCGTGAAGGAAAAGGGATTGTTGAAGTAAATGAAACAGAAAAGTTGTGCAATGATTTAATAGAAAAACTTGAAAGCTGGAGAGATGAAGGCAAACCTGTTATTAAGAAAGTCTACAAAAGCAGGGCAATATATGATATCCGGCATAGCAACAGCCCTGACCTTATTGTAGGATACACCGCAGGGTACAGGGCTTCAAAGCAGACAGTTCTTGGCGAAGCCCCAGGGGGGGAACTTACAGAAGATAATTATGAAGCCTGGTCAGGTGATCACTGCTGTGACCCTTCATTTGTCCCCGGGGTGCTATTTGGTGTAAATCTGCAAAGCAATAAGATCAATATGCCTGAAGACATATCAGTTGACTATGTAAGCATATTTATCAAAGATTGGCTGAAAGCTGAAATTAGATAAGTCG
>JBFLVX010000105.1:0-8668 GCA_040758255.1 Nitrospirota bacterium | reverse complement strand
GCGTTTTAAGACACCTATCTCATCAGGAGGTGATTACAGCCATACTTCGGGCAATCAGGAGGGCGGAAATTCCCGTAATATATTCCGGAGGGTTTCATCCTAATCCGAAAATATCTTTCGGCCCTGCGCTGCCCACAAGTGTTGAAGGTTTAAGAGAGTATTTTGATATGGAAGTCCCGGAGCCTATTAACCTGACTGATATTTTGATGAGATTAAATGCTGAACTCCCGGAAGGTCTCAGTGCTCTTGAAGCCGCGCCCATTCCTGCCAAAAGTGACGCATTGAATGACTTCATCTCATGCTATGAATACGAGATACTCATTGACGAGGCATCGCATGAAGCGATAAATTCTTTTATGAATCTTAATGAGTGCCCGGTTGCAAGGGAAAATAAAAGAGTAGACATCCGGCCGATGATAAAGAAAGCAGAGATACTCGGCTCAGTCTTGCATATTACAATTAATGACGGTGCTAATATAAAAGTAAGGCTTTTTGAGGTGTTACGTGAAATTCTCAAGAAATCAGATGAGGAAATTTCAGCACTGCACATAAAAAGAACCCGGCTTTATGGTTATAATAAAGGCGAGCAAATAGAACCCCTTATCATGGAGAAGGTATGGCTGAAATAATAATTAATGTGACTCCTGAAGAGACACGCGTGGCACTGCTTGAGTCAGGCAACCATCTTGCGGAATTGTATATTGAGAGAAAGAAAGATGCCAGTCTTGTCGGTAATATTTTTAAAGGCAGGATCGTAAAGATACTCCCGGGGATGCAATCCGCTTTTGTTGACATAGGGCTTGAAAGAGCCGCGTTCCTGCATGTCGCAGACCTTCATTCAGGCTTTGACTACTCCATATTCGGCGAGGATATTGAGAATTCCTTCAATTTTGATCGCCCCATTGAAGATATGCTGAAAGAAGGGCAGGATGTATTTGTGCAGGTTTCAAAAGACCCTATTGGAACAAAAGGGGCGAGGGTTACATCTTACATAACGATTCCCGGAAGATATCTTGTGCTTATGCCTGACGTTGAACATATCGGTATATCCAGACGCATTGGAAGCGAAGAGGAAAGGGCCAGGCTCAAGGAACTTATAGTCTCTCTCAAGCCCGAGAATTTCGGCTTTATTGTAAGAACAGCAAGCGAAGGCTGCACTGAAGAGGAATTAAAAAAGGATATAGATTTTCTGATGCGGTTATGGGAAAACATACAGGGTAAGAAGGAGAGAGTCACAGCGCCTCATCAGGTTTACAATGACCTGGATCTTTCACTCCGAAGCGTTAGAGACCTTCTCGGGCATGAGGCAGACACCCTTGTCATTGATTTAGAGGATGAATATAAAAAAATAATAGATTTCGTAAATACCTACTTCCCGAAACTCTCTTCCAGAATAGAACTTTATGAAGGCCGCGAGCCGATTTTTGATGCTTACAGCATAGAGCTTGAGATACCAAAGGCTTTGGGTAAACGGGTCTGGCTCAAGTCCGGAGGGTACATAGTAATTGACCAGACAGAGGCGCTTATATCAATTGATGTAAATACAGGAAAGTATGTCGGCAAGTCATCGCTTGAAGACACGATCCTGAAGACAAACATCGAGGCTGTCAAGGAGATTGCATATCAGATCAGACTGAGAAATCTTGGCGGCATCATAATTATTGATTTTATAGATATGGAGAAGGATGAAAACAGGGCAAAACTCTTTACGGTCTTTCAGGAAGCGATGAGCAGGGACAGGGCAAAATGCACAATACTTCAGGTTTCAGAACTCGGGCTTATCGAAATGACCAGAAAGAGAGTTCGTGAGAGCCTCGGAAGGGTGCTTTGCGAACCGTGTCCATACTGCGACGGAAAAGGATTTGTTAAATCTCCGACAACTGTATGTTATGAAATATTCAGAGAATTGAGAAAAACAGATATCACAAAAAAGAACGGGAAGATCCTCGTAACGGCCCATCCCTCTGTAATAGACCTTATATATGAGGAAGAGAGGGAGAAGTTTGAAAATATTGAAAGGGAGAGCGGTCTGAGAATAATAGCCAAGGCGGATAAAAGCTATCATCAGGAATATTACGAAGTTGCTATGCCGTAACAGCGTAGTTCAAGCAGTCCAAACCGTTGAAGCCGTTCCGTTCTCTACTGCCGTCTTAACTCCTGCAACTATTACGACTTAACATTAATTATGACTACAGACGAGAAATTTAACGCGCTGAAAGAGTCCCTGCATCAGATGCAGCGGGTCATTATCGCTTATTCCGGAGGAGTTGACAGCACATTCCTCTTAAAAGCCGCTTCATTGTCAGGCCTTAAAGATATACTTGCTGTGACATCAGCTTCTAACAGCCTTCCAAAAGAAGAGCTTGATTTTTCAAAGGAGATGACGTCATCTCTTGATATCAGGCATAAAATAATAAAGACTAAAGAGATAAAGGATGAAAACTACTCGAACAATCCCCCGGATAGATGCTATTACTGCAAGAAGGAACTCTTCGGCAGTCTCAGAAGTATAGCCGAAGAAGATGATTTCAGCTTTATTCTTGACGGAACCAATGCAGACGATAAAGAAGACTGGCGTCCTGGAAGACGCGCAGCATTGGAGAACGGCGTGCATAGTCCTTTGCTTGACGCAGGCTTCAGCAAGAGCGAGATAAGAGACATCTCCAGAACTCTCGGTCTTCCCACATGGGATAAACCCGCGACCCCATGCCTATCCTCTCGTTTTCCTTATGGAGAAAAGATTACAGCCGCTGGACTTGAAAGGGTCGAGCTTGCAGAAACCTTCATAAGAAAATTCGGTTTTAAAGAGCTAAGGGTGAGAGATCATGCTGGCACGGCAAGGGTCGAGATAATGCCGGATGACTTTCAAGTAGTTATGAGAGAGGATATCAGGCCGCAGATTCTTTCTTATCTCAAGTCTCTTGGTTACAAATACGTTACACTTGATCTTCAGGGGTTCAGAAGCGGCAGCATGAACGAATCAATCAAAAAAACTAACTATTCAGGCAGATAGCCTGTAGGTGTTTAGGTGAATAGTCCGAACAGACTACAGCCTAAACAACCTGAGTAGTTACATGAAAACGTTTCTCTTTGCGATTATTTTTACATGAACGAACGCCAGTACTATAATGCCATTTCAAGATGTGTAAGATGCGGCACTTGTAAATCCTTATGCCCGACCTATTTCGCGTCTGCCAATGAAACCATGAGCGCGCGAGGAAGGGTTGCAATGTTAGGAGGAGTTGCGGAAAAACATCTTTCCCCAGGCAAAGGTATTGCAGACGGAATATTCAGTTGTACGCTCTGCGAGGCATGCAAGGAGAGCTGCCCTGTCGGGATCAATATACCTGAAGTCATCTATCATGCCAGGATCAATCTCAAAAAAAACTTCCGTAAGGGAAATATACTGAGAAAAGCCGTACAGTTTTCCATACCAAGAATGGATACGGCTTTTACTCTCTTAAGAGGATTCCAGAAATTATTTTACACGCCGTTTTACCGAGCAGGGAAACTTCGCCATATTCCGGCAATAACTTCCGCTCCTTTCAAAAACAACTTTCAGGTCTACAAAAACAAGAAGAGGGCCGGCAGAATAGCCATATTCGCAGGATGCAGCGTCAACTATTTTTATCCCCGTATTGGAGAGGCCCTTTTAAATATACTTTTATCAAAACAGTACGAGGTTGTTATTTTAAAAGGAGAGGTCTGCTGCGGCGCGCCAATGAGGGCGTTAGGCCTTGAAGATGAAGCGCTGAAGCTTGCCAGGAAAAATATTGAGCTCTTCAAAAATATGAGGGCTGAGGCGATACTGAGCCTATGCCCGACATGCACGATGGTTATAAAGCAGCAATATCCGGCGCTTACCGGAAAGAGCATTACAAATATAATGGATATAAGCGAGTTCTTTCTTAAGCGTGAGATAACTAAAGGGCTTGAAGTAACTCCGGGGAGATTTACATATCATGACCCGTGCCATCTCAGTTACGGACTCGGGATAACAGATGAACCAAGGAAGGTTCTCGCTGATATCAACGGCGTTAAACTTGTGGAGATGAAAGGGGCTAAAGAGTGTTGCGGGTTCGGGGGGTTATTCAGCGCATGTTTCAAGGAGATGTCTTTGGCAATTGGAAGAAAAAAGATTGCAAATATCAGGAATACACACGCGGGTACAGTTGTCACCTCATGTCCTGGCTGCCTGATGCAGCTGGAAGACTTAAAAAGGCAAACAAATACCAATGTAAACATCATGCATCTGGCCGAAGTGGTTGATGAAGCAATGCATGGATAGATAAAATAATCCTTACGAAAGGAGAGATGCCGTGCCTGTCTTTGAATACAAATGTCAGGAATGCGGAGAAGAGTTTGAAGAGCTCGTTTTCGGACAGAATCCTGATGTTGTATGCGTAAAATGCAATTCGAGGAAGGTCAAGAAAAAACTTTCAGTCTTCGGTATGGGCGGAGCAGAGAAGTCAGGTTCGGGATGTTCTTCATGCACCTCTTCCTCATGCAAAAGCTGCCATTGAAATATGGATTAGATACATTATCATATGGTATTATTTATCAATAGGAGGTAGTTATATGAGTAATTGTTCAAGTTGCGGAAGCGGCGCAGGGCCGTTTGCTGAAGGGAAAGAACTGGTTGAATTTGTTTATAACGCGCACGGCGGAGGTATAAAAGATCAGCCTATCCCTGACGGCGGACTGCAAACCAAATGTCAGGGCTGCGGAGAACCTTTCACTCTTAAAACCTTTGTAGGCAAATGTCCGAAATGCGGAGGCGTGCATGCTGTATCCCCACCCCGCTGCACTGACCCTGCAAATATACAATTTGCAGGAATAGGCTATAAACTTCCGGAGTAAAATCAAGAACCCCGCGGTAGGCCGGTACGACTCTTTCCGGGCTGCGGGGTTCTTCACATCTTCTCTCATTTCTATTCATAATACGTTGCGGAGGCTGTCTCGGATTCCCACACCGTAACGGCAGAAATAGCCACATCATTAATGTCTATCTTCTTTTTGAGCAGGTCATACAACCACTTGGCAATATTCTCTGAAGAGGGGTTGATCTCTGTAAATGGAAAGACATCGTTTAAGAAGGAATGGTCCAGCGCTGATAGAGTTTCATTAGTCAGCTTCTTTAACTCATGAAAATCTATTGCTATGCCTATGTCATTCAGCTTTCCTGAAGAGACTGAAACTTGGACTCTCCAGTTATGTCCATGCAGATTTTCACATTTCCCCTTGTATCCCCTCAATTGATGCGCCGCAGCGAACTGTGTCTCTATCATAAGTTCAAACATTTCAGACGGTTATCCTTTCTGTAAGAGTAATTTGTCATGCTATTAAAATCTCCCCTAACTCCTCTTTGCTAAAGAGGGGGATAAAAATTTCCTGATTCTCACTGCCACATTATATCTTCAAAGCTCTCTCCCGGAACCTCGACTGAAATATATCCTCTGTACGGCCATTTTTCAAGTGTATCCCCGACCTTCATTACAGAAAGAAAAAAGGCGACCTCATCGCCTTCGGAAGCACAAAGATCAGTAAAAGGGATCGCAACTTCGAGTATATCATTTATCGCAACAGTCTTTAACGCGTGAATGAAACGCCATTCGTCGTCAATCTTTTTAAATACGGCTGCCTCTATATCGCCGGCTGACGTAATCTCAACTTTGATATGAGAGGGCTTAATAAATTGAAACAAGAATGTTATATCTCCGGATATCTGAATCATCGGGAGACCGGCGTCAAGCCTCAGGTATAGGTTATCCTTGTTAAAACCGTAGAAGAGCCTTGATATAAGCCCCTCTGCCCTGTGCATTGCCCCGCCTTTAAACTCAGCTTCCATACATGCGGCATGCATCCATTCATAATAGCCGCTGACTTCACCGTCTATCTCGGGAGTGATAAAACCTCTCACCTGCGTCACTGGCTGTGCCTTCATGTAATCTTTCAGGACGGGAAGATGCAGCCTTGCCGGGATATCCCTGCCGATTATTTTATAAACATTCATAAGATTATTCCTGAAGAGCTCATCAAATACCTCAGGAGTATCCGTGGTATGATCATCGCCGTACCACCAGCACCAGTCGCTTCCTTCAGCAGCATATATGGAATCCCATGCCTCCTTTAAATCAGCCTCAGGATTTGCCCTGCTGTGTTCAGAGAGAACATTTCTGGCTTCACCGAGCATATCCCATGCAAGATTGTCTTCCTCATGCCCTATCCATACGCCGAAATTGCTGTTGATCCATGAGCCTGAGTAGAGATTTTCGATCTTTGATTCAGAGGCGTATTGCTCCATATATTCGGTAAAAGTAACGGATTTGATGCCCTCTTCCACGCTCAGCCTCTCGTAAAGATAAAGAAGAAAGTCCCTCCCGTCATTCCGGTAGTACTCCCACGGATTCTCGCCGTCCAGAATGATTGATACAAGGAAAGGTCCGTCTCCATGAAGCGAAGATTTTATTTTATAAAGCCTCTCTATAAGATCATTTACAGCGCTCCTCGCATCGCGTCTGTAATACACAAAGCCTATAAGATCCGAGAGAACACGGTCTCTGAAGACGATCTTCAACCCGTTGCTGAGCGAATAGGGTTTATAAAGCGCCTCTCTCCCATCTTTAGCCCCTGAGTAATCGCGCAATGAGATATTCAGCGATCTCTCAAGAATGCCCTCGTCAGTCGCGATCCATTTAATCCCCTCAGCCTTGATTATGTCAATGATCTCCTGACTCACAGAGCCCTCGGAAGGCCACATGCCTGAAGGTTTAGAACCAAAGAGCCTCTCATGATACTCAACAGCCATTCTGACCTGCCTCTTAACATCTTCAGGATGCGAAAATGAGTTATGAGGCATATTTACTCCCGGCATGGCTCTCCTTGCGGAGTTGGTATCATAAAGAAGCGGCAGTATCGGGTGATAAAACGGCGATGTGGTTATATCAATCTGTCCGGTTGCCTTCATCCTCTTATACTCAGGGATGATAAGCGAAAGCGTCTCTATCTGTTTTTTGAGAAGCCGTTCTTTGTCATCTTCCGTGTAATCTCTTCCCTTCTCAATAAGCCCTTTTATAAGCGACTCCATTTCGACAAAGATGGGATCAAACCAGCAGAGGTTGAAGAAGACCTGAAGATCAAGATAATCCTGTGTTGAGAAGTATCTTACAGCCTTCCTTATATCATCTTTTGCAGTAGCCTCGCCTCTTCTGCTCAACAGGTCGTAATACCGGGGCAGGGGCTTTATCATATTTTCGTGGTTGGCGGAGAAGAAATTTGAAAGGATAAATATCTTCTGCCCGTCATTGAGTTCGCTTGCAGGAACCTTGCTCACTTCAAGATATTCGTCTGAAGCGTCATTGTCAATATAGTCTGTGATCTGCTTTAAGAGGGAAGGAACCAGGTTAAATGTCTGATGTATGTGGGGGAAGTCTTTTAAGATCGCTGCCGTATCATAATAATCTTTCAGCCCGTGCAGCCTTACCCATGGCAGCCTGTAACGTCCTGTAAAAGGGTCTTTATAGTACGGCTGATGCATGTGCCACAGGACAGATACAAAAAGGGGGTTATTGCCCTTCTTCATACTTATAGATCAACTCCCCTTCTCTGGTGAGGCCATGCTCCCTTGCAAGCTCCTCGATTAAATCCGGATCTTTCTTGAGACTCTCAATCTGGCTGTCAATCTCTTTGTTCTGCTCTTCTATCTTGCTGTTCTCAGCTAATATGCTGTTAACCGTAGCTTTAAGTTCCATATATCTCAGGAGGCCGCTGTCGCCGAATACGAGGCTAAGTGATACATAAACAAAAAGCAGTATCCCAAGCGTGAAGAGCACTACGCCCCTCGCTTTTCTTCTCTGTTTTACCTGCTGCTTCCTGATATTACGCATAAAGTGACGTTCTACTATTTTAAATTATAAAAGACCGCTTTCCCCTTGTACAAAGCAGCATCCCCAAGCTCTTCCTCAATTCTCAGGAGCCTGTTGTATTTAGCCACTCTGTCGGTCCTGGATAAAGAGCCTGTCTTTATCTGCCCTGTATTCATTGCAACGGCGAGATCAGCAATAGTGGTATCTTCCGTCTCCCCGGATCTGTGGGACACAACCGCTGTGTAACCTGCCTTCTTTGCCATCTCAATCGCTTCAAGAGTCTCAGTCAGGGTCCCTATCTGGTTAAGTTTGATCAGTATGGAATTCGCTATCCCCTTTTTTATTCCGTCAGAGAGTATCTCTTTATTAGTAACAAATATATCATCGCCGACAAGCTGCACCTTACCGCCCAGCCTTTCTGTCATAACCCTCCACCCCTTCCAGTCATCCTCCGAGAGTCCGTCCTCTATGGATATTACAGGGTATTTCTCAATGATCTTCTCATAAAAATCTATCATCTTATCAGAAACAACCGCTCTTCCCTCAAAGCTGTATTTGCCGTTCTTATGAAACTCAGAAGAGGCGATATCAAGCGCAATATATACATCCTTGCCGGGCTTATATCCCGCCTCCTTTATGCTCTGCATCACTAAAACAATAGCCTCTTCATTTGATTTCAGGCTTGGCGCAAACCCTCCCTCATCGCCTGCTGACACGCTGAGGCCTTTTGACTTCAGGATGCCTTTAAGTGTGTGAAATATCTCTGCGCCCATTCTCAGGGCTTCGGAAAAATCAGATGCACC
>JBFLVX010000104.1:0-8707 GCA_040758255.1 Nitrospirota bacterium | reverse complement strand
ATTCAAGCGCCCTGACAAAATCTTCATCCATCTGGTTAGCTTCTTCATCGCCCATCCTGCGCTCTTCCACCTGCTCAAGGAATCTACCCTTTTGATCAGCGGGGTCATTCAGCTCTGAAAAAGCATTGGCAACTTCCCTCCCTGCCATAAAGAGTTCAAACCTCTCTACAAGCTCAGGGCTCTCCTTCTTCCTTTTTGCAAGGGGCGAGAGTTCAACCGGATAGTCTGTGATGAAGACAGGCTGTATAAGTTTAGGCTCCACCTTCTCCTTGAATATCTCATCGAGAATTTTACCAAGCGAAGCTTTTTTGGCAATATCAATATTGTTTTTTGCAGCGTACTCTTTTGCCGCATCAATGCTCTTGAAGACATCAGGATTGACCCCTTCCTTCTCCATTGCTTTCTGGATGCTTAGCCTCGGCCAGGGCGGAGTAAAGTCTATCACACTGTCGGGATCATCACCATAAGGCACGCGGAGAGTTCCCGCTGTCTCCATGCAGAGATGGGTAACGAGTTTTTCGGTGAAGTCCATCAGATAATTATAGTCCGCGTAAGAGATATAAAATTCCAGCATCGTAAATTCAGGGTTATGTTTTGTGGATATGCCTTCATTCCTGAAGTTCTTGTTTATCTCATAAACCTTCTCATATCCGCCTACGAGCAGCCTTTTGAGGTAAAGCTCAGGCGCTATCCTGAGATACAGATCAATCCCAAGCGCGTTATGATGCGTCTTGAAAGGACGCGCTGCCGCGCCTCCGGGAATCTGATGCATCATAGGCGTCTCAACCTCCAGAAACCCCTCTGCATCGAAGAAGTTCCTGATGCCTCTTATTAATCTGCTCCTCTTTGTAAAGAGTTCCCGCACTTCCGGATTAACTATAAGGTCAAGATATCTCTGCCTGTATCGGATCTCTGTGTCCTTCAGCCCATGCCATTTTTCAGGAAGAGGCCTCAGCGATTTACAAAGAAGCCTGAATTTCTTGACCTCAATGGTTAGCTCATCTGTCTTTGTCCTGAATAGCGGTCCGCTCAATCCTACTATGTCGCCGATATCGAGGTTCTTCAGTATGCTGAAATCCCCGCCGATAACATCCCTCTTCAAATAGACCTGTATTTTTCCTGTGGCATCTTGAATATGAGCAAAAGCAGCCTTGCCAAAATCCCTGAACGCGACAATGCGCCCTGCAATGGTGCACTCCTCGCCCCTTGCCTCCAGTTCATCCTTAGGCATGCCGCCAAAATTTTTTGTAATATCAGCAGCTTTGTGCTTAACATCAAAGGAACCTCCGTAAGGATCAATGCCGGCATCCTGAAGGTTCTTGAGCTTCTTAATCCTCTCCTGAATCAGTTCGTTAATCTCTTCCACAATTCACCTTTACTTCTGTTTTATTCAAGAATACCCGAAAGTATCTTCGTCTTCTCCTCGATCATCCGGTCAAAGCTCTCCTGCTTCTGCTTCATCTTGAATAGCTCATCAGCTATTCCAAAGGCGGCCATGATCGCGGCCTTTGTATGACTTACATTAGGAGCAACAACATATATCTCTTTTAACCGTTCATCAACGTATTTGGCCAAGGCTTTGATATACGCCTCATCCTCTTCAGTCTTGATTGAATAATTCTGTCCAAGTACCTCAATCTCTACAGAACGCATTGACATCGCCTATTCAGCAGTGCTTTGATAATAAAATCAGAGCTCCACCGCCTCCAGATCCCTGATCAACTCTTCAACCTGGGCCTTGATAGCCTCACGCTCGTTCTTGAGCTGATCTATATTTTCTCTCAGTTTTTCCGAATCTTTTAATTCTTTCTTCAGCGCCTCTATTTGCTGGTCCTTCTCATTCAGTTTTCCCTGAAGGTTATTAAACTTTTCGTTCAGCGACCTGTTCTCGTCAGTTAAAACTTTAATCTTATCAATAACTTTCGTTATCTTTTCTTCGAGCATACCAATATTATCCACCGAGTGCTCCCCCTTCAAAAAATTAAATTTATCCTGTTTCATCAGCATGTAAGTTATCAAACCTAAAGAAAAAAGTAAAGCGGCAAAAAATGGTAATCGAAGATATTGTAGCGCAAAAAAACTCTTTTGCGCTATAGATTATTATTGGCTTTTGATATGGCGGCTTTCTCTTGGCCAATTTACTGAAATGTTATGCGCTTTTTTGATACTGCGCAGCATACCACTCTATAAGCCGCCTGATCATTTTCTGATATGAGGTATGCTGCTCCTTAGCTTTTTTCTTGAAAAAATCAATGCTCGATTTGTTCATAGAGATTGTAATCTTGATATTTTCTTCCTTTAAGGCCAATTGTTCCGGCTTAGGAAGAAAATCCTTGACGACTCTCAATTCACCCATGGGTTCGTCAGTGTATTTTGTTTTGGTCTTCATAAATCCTCCTTCCTTTTCTCCAATATCCAGCGCCATATATACGGATAACATGGCCGCGATATGTAAACCGAACAGTCATTATGACGTCTCGAACACGCCCAATGCAGTAGAATCTGCCTTCCTCAGTACTATGCGATACATCTTCAACTATCACACGTTTGGGATCGAGAAAAGCATGCTGCGCCAAAGTAAAAGAAACATTATGTTTTGCCTGATTTTCATTGTCCTTATCCTCATCCCATTCAAAGCGGGCCTTTGCCATGAATAAATATACTACAGATATGGTTAATTAGGCAATATAAAAATATGGGTTATTATATGAATTTGTTTAGCGGAAGATGACTCAAAGATTCTGATATGGCGCTGTTGAGATGTCTACAAGTATGTCTGACCCCATGAGTGCAAAAACAAAGAATTAATAGTGCAGTCATTATGCCAATGATAAGAAAGATCTTTTGAGGAAATTGTTGAGTGGCAGGCTCATTTATTGACATTTGATAATCTTTCTTTAACAAACTACAAACCTTTCCGTCTTCTTTCGTGAAATCATTATAATCCTTTAAATATCTTATGACAACAACAGTGTACCCTCAATACCCTTCTACAGGCAAACCATACACCGTTCTGTATTGCCAGTAGCTCTTCAAGACCTTCTTCACATATTTCCTTGTCTCTTTATATGTGATCTCTTCTATGAACTCATCAAGGTCCTTATTATTAGAACGTACCAGCCATCTTTTTAAAGCATTCTCTCCTGCATTATATGCCGCAATCGCAAAAGGCGCTTTTTTAAACTCTCCCAAAAGAATGGACAGATAGTGTGCTCCAAGTGTAATATTCTTTTCCGCATCGTGAATATCGGCAGTTTCAGCAATATCAACATTGACATCATTCTTTAATCTGCGGGCAGTTGAAGGCATAAGCTGCATAAGTCCGATCGCTCCTGCCTGTGAAACTACTTTTGGATCAAAGCGGCTCTCTTCCCTTATTACGGCGGCTATAAGATATGAATCAACTCCGCTTTTTTGCGCGGCGCGCTCCACAGAATCCCAGAAGCCGAGCGGATAAGAGAGAGGCAGAAACTCGCTCTTACTCTGTGCTTCGGCATAAGCGATTATCCCCGGATATACCCGCAACTCATTTGCCATATAGCCGAGATAAAAATACTCCTTATCGCTTTTTGCTTTTTGCAAGACGGCTGCCATCTCTTTTGCGGCCTCATCTCTTAACCCCAGAAATGTGAGCGCCCCGATCCTCTGATACTCCTCGCCATCAGGCATCTCAGGCTTTACCGCTTCAATCTTGAGAGGCGTAACATCTCTCTTTGAACGAAATTTTATAAGATAGCCGTAATATCCTTCGTTTGAAGGAAGGCCGGAGAAGAAATCACTCCCTTCTTCAGGGCATTTATCATTTTCATTATTCGAGTTCGCCTTTAACTTTAAACAGCTTTCAGCCAGTTTCTCATCCGCCCTTGCCTTCCAGTAGACATACTTAAAATATTCCCTGCTCTCTTTGAATGCCGTTAGCTCTGAGAAATACTTCTGCGCTCCTTTGTAATCACCGGATGTATAACGCATCCATCCAAGCCCCCAGAGCGCTTCCTCTTTATTTTCAGGGAACCCTTTTATAACCTTCTTGAACTCCTTTTCCGCACTGGTCATGTTTCCCGCACGCCTGTAATCTTCAGCGGACATCACAAGCAGTTCGGCAAGCTGCTTGTCGCCCGGATGTTTCTTCTCAAATTTCTTTATGATCCTGTCAAACCCTGCCCTGTCATCCGCCCTGAAGAATGACCTCGCCTGCCAGTACATAGCCGCTTGAGTTTTAAGCAACCCGAAACTCGCGGCAGATTCGGCATATCGCTTCAGCCTGAACTGGCACATACCGATCTCATAACGTATAATATCTTTTAACGATTTATCCGCACGGTCAAGCGCCTGCTTATAAGCGGCCTCAGCACTGTAATAATCTCCATTATCGAATAAATTATCCGCCCTTCTAAGCGCCTCTTGTTCTGTGAGGGTATCAGCTTTCAACAACTTCAGTTCCTTAAGCGCATCTTCAGACAGAGGAACAGCATTAATATATATTCCCTTAAATATGTTTATTGCTTTATCAGTGACGCCTTTGTTTTTAAGGAGCATGGCAAGCCTGAACTTTGAATCCCAGTCCGCCGGATAGTCACTGACATAATTCGAAAGAAGTGACACAGCCTCATCCTCTTTTTTAAGCTCAAGCATGGCAGTAATTTCGGATTGCTTCGCCTCCTGCAATAAGACTTTATTCTTTATCCGCCTTGCAGTCTTTATTGCCTCTTCATATTTTTTTAAGTCCATATAAATATCCGTGAGCATCTTCAGCGCATAATCTTCAAGCAGAGGATAGCCGGCTTCAGCCTTTATCAGAAATTGCGCGGCCTCTTCGAGCTTCTCTTCTTTTTTATACAGCACGCCGAGCAGAAGAAATTTCTTCCCCTGTGACAGCGGAGTCTCATCTATCTTAAGCAGTATCTTTCCCGCCTCATCGTATGATTTTGAATTGATCAGGTCAACAGCCTTCCTTAATCTTGCTTCGACGTCATTGGTCGCGGGCAGATCAATAGCGCAGACATGCACGTAAGAGAGCGCGATAAGAGATATGAAAATTGCAATTATAATGAAAAGCGCGCGGTTAATAGCTGAAGAAGTGTGCATGAATTATATTAGCTCAAAAAATTTAAGGCAGGCAACAGAAAAATGGTATTAGGTGGAGGCGACGAGCGGATTCGAACCGCTGAATAAAGGTTTTGCAGACCTCCCCCTTAGCCACTTGGGTACGTCGCCGGTCTTAAAGCGGGAATCGTTTTCTCTACTTCCTACTTCTTACTTTTAAAATGGAGCGGGCGACGGGATTCGAACCCGCGACCCCAACCTTGGCAAGGTTGTGCTCTACCAGCTGAGCTACACCCGCAAACAAACTTAAGAATTTAAAACAGTGAGGAAAAGAAATTTAACTCTTAACATAATCTCACTAATATTCTATAATAAACCATTGCAATAGTAATTTAAAGAAGCTGGTTTTGTCAATGTTATATCCTGACCTTAACGAATTTAAAAAGAAATCAAAGAAGGGAAATCTCATCCCTGTCTACAGGGAGATCCTTGCCGATCTTGAAACCCCATTATCTGCTTTTTTGAAATTGAAGGGGAAAACAGGATTTCTGCTTGAGAGTGTTGAAGGCGGGGAGAAATGGGCAAGATACTCCTTTATCGGAAGTGATCCGTCATTAACTATAGAAGGAAAAAATAAGAGCCTGCTAATAAAAAGCAGCGCGGGCACTAAGAAGGTGAAATTTGCCGAGGACCCTCTGAAAATTATTTCAGACGAATTGAAGAAGTATAAGCCGGTAATTATGCCGGGGCTTCCAAGGTTCTTCGGCGGGTTTGTAGGATATATCGGATATGATTCAGTGCGCCATTTCGAAAAACTCCCTGACAAGCAGCATAAAGGTCTCGATCTTCCGGACCTGTTTTTGATGTTCACCGATACCCTGCTCGTCTTTGACAACATGGCTCAGACAATAAAGGTCATCTCCAACGCATACACAGGAGACAGCAGCCCTGAAGATGCCTATAAAAAAGCTCTGAAAAAGATTGACAGTATAGTAAAAAAACTTGGCGCAAAGGTAACTATCCCGAAAAACAGCACAGTAAATCTGACTGCCTCTAAAAAAGATTTCACTTCGAATTTCAAGAAGAAGGACTTTAAAAAAGCTGTTGAAAAGACAAAGGCGTATATAAAGTCCGGTGATATATTTCAGGCAGTGATCTCGCAGAATTTTGAGAAGACGGTGAATATAAACCCGGTGAACGCTTACAGGGCCTTGAGGGTCATCAACCCTTCTCCTTATATGTTCTTGCTTAATACCGGCAAATGCACCCTTGCAGGCTCATCTCCTGAAATACTTGTGAGGGTTGAAGAAGGCCGCATTGAGCTTAGGCCTATCGCGGGGACGCGGAAGAGAGGTGGCACGAAAGAAGAAGATATAAGGCTCGAAAAAGAGCTGATGGCTGACACAAAAGAATTGGCAGAGCATATTATGCTTGTTGACCTCGGCAGGAATGATGTTGGAAGGGTTTCTGCCGCCGGCTCTGTAAAGGTGACGGAATTAAAAACTATTGAGAGATATTCTCATGTGATGCATATTGTATCCAATGTGACCGGAAAGCTTGCGGATGGACTTGATTCATTTGATGTGCTCAGGTCATCTTTTCCCGCAGGCACAGTAACAGGCGCGCCAAAGATACGCGCTATGGAGATTATTGAAGAACTTGAGCCTACGAGGCGCGGCCCGTATGCGGGATGCGTCGGATACTTTGATTTCTCCGGGAATATGGACATGTGTATTACAATCAGGACTATAATATTCAAGAAAGGCAAGGCTTACATTCAGGCAGGCGCCGGGATAGTCGCTGATTCAGACCCTGAGAATGAATATATGGAGACAGTAAATAAGGCAAAGGGGATGTTCAAGGCGATAGAGATGGCCGAGAAGATCTTCAGTTAGGAAAAGATATGTTATTAATGATAGACAACTATGACTCATTCACCTATAACCTGGTTCAATACCTTGGTGAATTAGGCGAAGATATAAAGGTCTTCAGGAACGACAAGATAACCATCCAAGAGATAGAAATACTGAAGCCTGATAGGATCGTCATCTCTCCCGGTCCATGCACGCCAAAGGAAGCAGGTATATCGGTTGACTTGATAAAGCACTTCGCGGGTAAAATTCCGATACTCGGCGTATGCCTGGGGCATCAATCAATCGGAGCGGCTTGCGGAGGCGAGATAATCAACGCGCCGAGGCTCATGCACGGCAAGACATCCATGATACATCATGACGGAAAGACAATCTTCAAGGGACTGCCGAATCCTTTTGAGGCTACGAGATATCACTCTCTTGTAGTTAAGAAGTCCACTCTGCCGGACTGTTTTGAGATAAGCGCGTGGACAGACAGGGATGAGATAATGGGGATAAGACATAAAGAGTTTATTCTTGAAGGCGTACAGTTCCATCCTGAATCCATACTGACAAAAGCAGGAAAGGATCTCTTGAGGAATTTTCTGAAGTTACGTATCAGGAAGTGAAAGGCATTGTATTAAACCATTAAGCCGGCACGATCAATTCTTCTTAGCCGTCTCTTTTATCAGCGCTTGGCCTATGACATTCCTCTGTATCTGGTTCGTGCCTTCATAGATCTGAAGTATCTTAGCATCACGCATCATCTTCTCAACAGGGTATTCCTTCATATATCCCGAACCGCCCATGATCTGAACGGCGTCAACAGTCACCTTCATCGCCACATCGCTGGCAAAGAGTTTTGACATTGCCGATACCTTGCTGAAATCCTTGGCACCGCCGTCAATATATCTTGCAACAGAGTATACAAGCGCCCTTGCAGCCTCTATCTGTGTTGCCATATCTGCAAGCATGTGTTGAATAGCCTGAAAACTGCTTATCGCCTGCCCGAACTGCTTCCTCGTTATCGCAAACTGAAGAGAGGCATCCAGAGCGCCCTGCGCAACGCCAACCCCTTGCGCGCCTACACCGTTCCTTGCAACATCCAGCGTCTTGATTGCTACTATAAAACCCATCCCCTCTTTGCCGATGAGGTTCTCCTCGGGTATGCGGCAGTTCTCAAAGACAAGCTCTCTGGTTGATGATGCCCTGATGCCTAACTTGTTCTCCTTCTTGCCGAAGCCGAAGCCTTTTGTGCCCTTCTCAACAACGAACATTGATGCGCCGCGCGCCCCCTTGCTCTTGTTCGTCATGGCAACAACCGTGTTTATCTCCGCCTCGCCGCCGTTTGTGATCCACTGTTTTGTGCCGTTAAGGACATACTCACTGCCTTCTTTAACAGCGGTTGTCTGAACACCTCCGGCGTCGCTGCCTGCGTTCGCCTCGGTAAGAGCAAACGCCACAAGCTTCTTACCTGCGGCAATATCCGGGAGGTACTTCTTCTTCTGCTCCTCAGAACCGTAAAGGAGTATTGGCAGGAAACCAAGAGCGTTTGCAGAGTATGACGTAGCGACTCCGAGGCACGCCCTGCTGAGCTCTTCAATGGCGATCGCGAGTTCAAGTGATCCCTTGCCAAAACCGCCATACTCTTCAGGAATAAAGAGCCCGAAGAGGTCCGACTGCGCAAGGACCTTCATAATCTCCCATGGGAACTCCTCTTTCTCATCAAGCTCTGCCCTGACCGGAATTATCTTCTCCTCGGAAATCTGGCGGGCCAGGTCCCGTATCATTATCTGCTCTTCACTTAAAAAGTA
>JBFLVX010000103.1:0-8814 GCA_040758255.1 Nitrospirota bacterium | reverse complement strand
TCAAATTTCAGGAAGGCACAACTGTTAAAGAATTTGCGGAGCTGATAGGGCAGAAGCTTTCTGAGGTTATAAAAAAATTTATGGAGCTGGGCTCCATGCCGACCATAAACCAGCCTGTTGATTCTGACGCGGCACAGATCGTTGCTGAAGCGTTTGGCGTTAAGATTGAACTCACCCGCGTTGAGAGTGAAGATGACCTTATGGAAGAAGCTGATGCAGGGACTTATCCTCTAAGTCCGCGCCCCCCGATTGTGACCATTATGGGTCATGTAGACCATGGAAAGACCACACTCCTTGATGCGATCAGGGAAACGAATGTTACCGCGGGGGAAGCAGGGGGTATAACTCAGCATATCGGCGCATATAAGGTGAAGCTCAAAGATAAAGAGATAACCTTTCTCGACACCCCCGGACATGAAGCGTTTACAATGATGAGGGCAAGGGGCGCAAAAGTGACGGATATCGTTGTTCTGGTAGTTGCCGCTGACGACAGTGTTATGCCGCAGACTATTGAGGCCATTGACCATGCGAAGGCTGCGGGGGTCCCGATACTTGTAGCTATTAACAAGATTGACAAGCCTGAAGCGGACGTTGCCAGAGTTAAGAATGAGCTTTCTCAATATGGTGTGGTCTCAGAGGAGTGGGGAGGCAAGAATGTCTTTGTTGAAGTTTCAGCAAAGATGAAGAAGGGGATTGAGCACCTTCTTGAGATGATCCTTCTTCAGGCTGAAATTATGGAGCTGAAAGCTGCTTACGATAGGCATGCAAGGGGAACAATAATTGAGGCAAAACTTGATAAGGGAAAAGGGCCTGTAGCCACAGTCCTTGTTAATACAGGCACACTTAAAAGCGGCGTGCCTTTTCTTGTTGGGAATATGGCCGGAAGAGTGAGGATGCTGATTGATGATACGGGCAAGAAGGTGGAGGCAGCGCCTCCTTCCACTCCTGTAGAAGTTACAGGGTTTCCAGATGTTCCTGAAGCCGGGGATATCTTTGTTGTTATGGATGATGAGAGAAAAGCAAGGCAGATAGCTGTGAGCAGGCTGCAGAAACAGAAGTCCTCTGCTGCTTCTCATGTGAAGAAATTGACCCTTGATGAGATTTATGAAAAGGTGAAACAGGGTGAGATCCGCGACCTTAATGTCATTATCAAGGCTGATGTTCAGGGTTCAGCGGAAGCTGTGAAAGACTCCCTTTCAGGCATCGCGCATTCAGAGGTTAAGGTAAACGTCATCCACGCAAGCGCGGGCGGTATAAATGAATCTGACGTCATGTTAGCCACTGCGTCAAACGCGATCATCATAGGATTTAACATACGCCCGGACGCAAAGGCATCCGCGCTTATAGAAAAAGAAGGCGTTGACGTCAGGCTTTATAACATAATCTACGAAGCCATTGAGGACGTCAAAAAAGCCCTTGAGGGTCTTCTTGCACCTACGGTCACTGAAAAGATTTTAGGCAAGGCTGAGGTAAGAAATCTTTTCCATGTATCAAAGATCGGAACAATTGCGGGGTGTTATGTGACCGAAGGAAAAATTTCAAGGGCCAGCTCAGGAATCAGGGTAATCAGAGACAATGTTGTCATCTATGAAAGCAGGTTATCGTCGCTGAAGAGATTTAAAGAAGATGTGAGAGAGGCACAGGCAGGCTATGAATGCGGCATCACGATAGAAAACTTCAACGACCTCAAGGTAGGCGACATTCTTGAAAATTACGTCAAGGAAGAGGTTGCCGCAAAGTTCGAATAAAATCTTAAACATACACTCCTCAAATTTTTATTTCCCATGATCGTCGGGCTTCTTACTTTGGATTTGCACATTCACGAGTCACATTCTCTGAAAGAGAAACGCCTTGTTATAAAAAGTTTAATTGACAGGATAAAGAACAAGTTCAATGTCTCAGCGGCTGAAGTTGACGCCAACGACCTCTGGCAGCGAAGCATCATCGGAATAGCCTGCGTCTCAAACGAAACGGCAATGATAAACAAGGTTTTTGATCAGATAAAAAATATTGTGATCAGCACGCACTCGGTGGAACTAATAAATGCAACAACAGAACTGCTATAATAAAAATCGGAACTTTTAATTTTCGGAGAACTAATGCATCCATATAAACGTTCGGCAAGGGTCGGTGATTTAATACGGCAGGAAATAGCTGACATTATACTGAACAAGATCAAATATAAGACGCTTGGTTTTGTGACGGTTACAGGAGCCAAGGTAAGTGATGACCTGAGAAACGCGACAGTATTTATAAGCGTGCTCAAAGATGAAGAAGCGGACAAGACAGTGCGGAAACTCAATGAAGCAACTTCATTTATCAAAGGGGAACTCGGCAGAAGACTGAAGATGAGGGTTGTTCCTGCGCTTCACTTCAGGATTGACGAGTCCATGTTATACGGAAGAAAGATTGATGCATTACTCGATGATATTGAATCTGAGAGGAGCATGCCTGACGACGATGAAGATCTCTTCTAAACTGCCCAGCATTATCAGGCAGAATAAATCTTTTCTGATTGTCTGCCATATTAATCCCGAAGGGGATGCGATTGGTTCCATATTGGCGCTTGCGCTTGGATTGAAGAGGCTTGGGAAGAAAGATATCTGTATACTGAGCAGGGACGGAGTGCCTGAAACTCTGAAGTTTCTGCCGTCATCAAAGTTGATAAAACAAACTCCCCCTAAGAAAGTATTTGATGTTCTATGCATAGTAGACTGCAATACATTGGAAAGAACCGGCTTCAAGGAATTAAAGGCCAAGCAGACTGTCATTATAGATCACCATATCCTGCCTGATGATGCTGATAAATCCGAACTCTACGGGAAACTGTCGGCAAGCATCATTGATCCGGAAGCCGCTGCAGCAGGGATACTCATTTACAAACTTTTAACTGCGCTCAAGATCCCTATTGATAAAAACATAGCCGTAAACTTGTATACGGCAATACTTGTAGATACAGGAGGATTTCATTATTCCAATGTGTCGCCTGAATCTCTCAGTATCGCTTCTCATCTCGTTGAGGCTGGCGCAAGGCCGTGGGACATTACAAAAGAATTATATGAAAGCGTTCCTTACAGGAGATTGGAATTATTAGGACTTTCGCTTTCAACTATTGGCAATGATGGTGTAGCAGCATGGATGAGCACAACAGCGGATATGTTCAAAAAGACCGGCACAACAGCCGAGGACACCGAGGACTTTGTCGAGTATCCAAGAAAGATAAAAGGCATAAAGGCGGCGGTGTTTTTCAGAGAAGATAAAAGTGGTTTCATTAAAATAAGCCTCCGTTCTAAAGGCAGGGTCAATGTCGAGAGGGTCGCAAAGAGCTTCGGCGGCGGCGGACACGTGGCAGCGGCAGGGTGCAGGATTAAAGGGACTTTGCAGGAAGTGCAAAAGAATGTTTTTAAAGCAATCAGAAAAGAACTGTTAACGGTCTCAAAATGATAACGTCATTATTTATAAAATCCCACCTAACCTCCCTTTGCCAAAGGGAGGGATTTCCCCTCTTTAGCAAAGAGGGGCGAGGGGAGATTTCCACTTAAATTTCTTTCCCTCCTGATAAATGGACCTTATAATCAGCCTCAATAAACCAAAAGACATCACATCTCAGGATGCTGTAACAAGAGTCAAAAAGATTTTAAAGGTTAAAAAAGCCGGCCACACCGGAACTCTTGATCCCATGGCAACAGGGCTGCTTCTAATTTGCATCAACAAAGCTACACGCCTTGCTTCATATTTTTTAAATCTCGATAAAGAATACAGGGCGGTAATGAAACTTGGCGAGGCGACTGACACGCAGGATGCTTATGGCAAAGTTATCTCAAAGACAGATTTTGTTGAAATTGATAAGGCCGTCATTGAAGAGACCTTAAAATCATTCAAGGGCAATATACTACAGCAGCCTCCTATGTTCTCTGCATTAAAACACGAAGGAGAGCCCCTATATAAATTGGCAAGAAAAGGAATTGAAATTGAACGTCAATCAAGGGAAGTGAATATTTACGATATTGAACTTCTGAATATCAATATGCCGTATGTCACTTTCAGTGCCTCCTGTTCAAAGGGCACTTATATAAGAACATTGTGTGATGATATAGGGAAAAAACTTGGCGTAGGAGCGCATCTTTCTGAGCTTGAACGCACAAAAATAGGGACATTCAGGATTGAGGAGAGTTTATCCATTGAAGAATTGAAGAGCCTGAATATAACTGAACTTGACAATAAAGGTATTTATGAAATGGATGAAGCATTATCATGGATGCCGGAACTTGTGATAAATGAAGAAATGATAAAGGCCGTTACGCATGGGAACCCGATTAATGTGACGGAGGAGTTAGTGTTTTCTGCCGCTATGAAAACGGCTCCCGGCATAAGGATAAAGTCGCCAGATGGTTCCTTTCTTGCGATTGGCAGTTATTCTGCCGAGAAGGATATTGTTAAGATGGATGTCGTATTTGGTTAAATTTCTTGTCGCGTAGTGATGTGGAGGCTCAGGTTGGAATCCTCTTTACTGTTTCACGATGTAGTCCGGTATTCCATCCATAGAAAAGCGGTATATTTTATCTTTACCGGTTGTAGCATAAAGGGCAGGTACGTTAACTGCCCTACTATAGATAAGAGAAGTTATATTAATGTCTCTTGTCATTTGTGCATTCAAGGCAAACATAGTATCTTCCTTCACATTAAAGCCTTGCCTCAATATAATGTCATATCTTTTTAATCCATCTTTATTAAAGGCAACGAAAAATTCATTGCCCGTTGCTGTAAATGCTGTTATCTCTTTTTCTATCGGGAAAGCGTATATTTCTGCAAATCCAAACCCCACACGATCAGTTTTAGCATCATACGAGTTGCCAAATTTGTAAACGTGCCAAGCTCGTTTGGATTGTGTTACAACAAACATTCCGTGATTAAGTGTATCGACTGCGTATTTAAAAACAGAATTCTTGATGGTGTCATCTTCCGTAGATACCGGAAGGTCATTTCCGGTAAAACATTTAAGATGGGAAAATGACCCATAAGGGCACATTGCATTACCATCATCTTCAATAGTAAAAAATTTATTGCTATAGCCAACCAAAGTTGAGATATTACCTATCTTAACAGGAATATATTTAAGGTCACCTTTTTTATATTGCGTACCAACGGGCATTGGATTTTCATCAATAGGATAAAAGATCGAATCATGACTTGCATAGAGAGGCCAACCCCATGATATAGCAGTGCTCATGAAATCCCAATTCGGACCATTTCTCTTGAACTCCAGTATTTTCCCTCGGCTATCAAAAGTTATCCAATCTTTGGCTATATCGTCGTACGCATAATATATAGTATTGTCAGGTCGACTTGCAGGCTGATCCATAGATCTGGAATAAATTTTGGTGATCTTTTTCCCGGGCAACCTTAAGAAAGTACCGTTGCTGTCTATGGGTTCAAGAACGACTTTTTTTAATTTTTCCAATTCAGGCTTAAATAGGTTTGACTTTTCTTCAAAATCAGATGAAAGGAAAAACGATTGTTTCGATTTATAGGGAAGATAATTAAGATAATGATTCATTCTAAATAAGCTTATGTTGCCACTATTGGTTTCATCACTCTTATTAAAATACCCTGCTTTAGCATAAGTAAAATACTTACCAGTAAAGCATAGCAAGGGGGGCAACAAGTAGACTTTCAACGGGAGATAGAAATTCCCATTATTATCGGTTTTAACCTCGATATTCCCAAGTGATTCACTGTTTGGCCCGGCGGGATTAGGAGGGAAATAGCATGTGTAGTCCAGTTGGAGATAGACGATGGCATTATTGAGTGGCTTTAGCGTTTCCGCATCCATAATAATGCCAGAATGCATCGGTTCTATATGTACGCAGCTTGACAACGCAATGAACAAAAAAAGTAATAGAATAAACCGGCGAGAAGTCATGAACGCTTTCTCCATAGGGACAGGTTCAAGGTTATTAACTGGTTTCTCGTTATCATACAGAACGCCGCAGGATTTGACAAGGTGTTTGACAATTTTTTTGGGATATGACTACAATTTCTAACTTGTTATCAACGCAAATAACGAGATAACTATTTATCTCGTTATTAACATATGAATGACATTCCGTCCGACATATTAAGGCGATTCGGCAACATTCTGAGTAAATGGTCGGTTCCTTCCGGCGGCCACTCATACTATTTCAAGTGGCTGTTCCACTACTTGGATTTCTGCTCGAAGTATGCCACATAAAAGTCATGATGATCGCAGATGAATAAACCAAAATCAAAAAGCAAAGACACATTGATTCTGAAGATTAAAGTAGAGCCCAGATCATCGCGTTCAGGCATTGTTGGTCAATTTGGAGATGCTATTAAAGTTAAGCTGAACTCCCCTCCTGTTGATGGCAAGGCGAACACAGAGCTTATAGAACTTCTCGCAAAGAAATACGGGATCAGCAAAAAAGATGTGGAGATAATATCAGGCTTCAATTCAAAAAATAAATTAGTAAGGCTGAAAGGGGTTTAATCTCAACATCCCCCTCCACCCCCTTTATTAAGGGGGGATAAAAGAAAGATTTCCTCTCCAGAATCTTCGATAGGAATGACGTCTCCAAAGAAACTATATTTTCTCTCTATTATTATCAAAATTTATGTGCTATGATAATTTTAGACTTTTTGAAAATCATTAATCAGACATCATGCTGAAGATAAACGAGATATTCAAGAGTATTCAGGGAGAGTCAACATATGCAGGGCTCCCATGCACCTTTGTAAGGCTTGCCGGATGCAATCTGAGATGCACATACTGCGATACCGGTTATGCTTACTACCACGGTAAAGAACTCAGTGATGAAGAGATAATCTCGAAGATCGAAGAGTACGGGGCTAAATGCATAGAATTCACAGGAGGGGAGCCGCTCCTTCAGGAAGAAACGCCACAGATCCTCAAGACACTGCTCGACAAGGGATACACCGTTTTAATAGAGACGAACGGGTCCATATGTGTCGGATGTCTTGATAAGAGGCTGACGATAATTATGGATATCAAGACCCCGATGAGCGGCATGAGCAAAAGAATGAATATGAAGAACCTTCAGTTTTTAAAAGAAACCGATCAGATAAAGTTCGTGCTGATGGACGAATCGGATTATGTATGGGCAAAGGATGTGATATTAAGCAATCATCTGATTGAGAAGTTTGGAAATAATATTCTTATGTCTCCTGCATATGGAATGCTTTCCCCAAAATCTCTTGCGACATGGATCCTTCGTGATAACCTGCCTCTTAGAGTTCAGCTTCAGATCCATAAATACATATGGGCTTCTGATGAAGATGAAGGGGTTTGACCCCCTGACACAGAAAAAATAAGAATGCGAGACTTTACTGAAGATCTGAAAGAGCTTGAGAATAAAGGTCTTCTCAGAAAACTCTCTTTCATCGAATCATTCCACGGTTCTCATATCAATATCAAAGGGAAAGACTTTATCAACTTCTCATCAAACGATTATCTTAATCTCTCAGGACACCCGGAGATTGTTAAAACAGCAATAACAGCGCTTAAGAAGCACGGTTTCGGTTCCGGCTCTTCAAGGCTTTTAAGCGGATCACAGCTTCCTCACAAAAAACTTGAAGAGAGTATCTCCGCGTTCAAAGAGACAGAAGCGGCGCTTGTATTTAACACGGGCTACTCTGCAAATACAGGGATTATACCGGCCATTGCCGGTTCCGGTGACATGATTTTAAGTGATGAGCTTAATCACGCGAGCATTGTTGACGGTGCAAGGCTTTCAAAGGCAGAAGTTAAGATTTACAGACATAGGGATATGAACCATCTGGAGAAATTATTGAAAACCTTTTCTCTGTCCGGAAAGGGTAGGAACAGACAATGCCTGATAGTCACGGATACGGTATTCAGCATGGATGGTGACATTGCTCCTCTTAAAGATATTGCCACACTTGCTGATAAATATAATGCTCTTTTAATGATTGATGATGCGCATGGAACAGGGGTGCTTGGAAAGAACGGCAGGGGAAGTCTTGAGCATTTTGGCATTAAGGGTGAAAAGGTAATTCAGATGGGCACTTTCAGCAAGGCATTCGGCTGTTTCGGAGCGTTTGCTGCCGGTTCAAGGAAGTTGATAGATTTATTGATAAACAGGGCAAGGAGTTTTATATATTCCACATCACTTCCTCCCTCAGTTGCTGCGGCATGTGTGAAAGCAATAGATATTGTTGAATATGAGTCGGTGGAGAGAAGAAGAGCGCTGTGGAAGAATAGGCAAAGATTATTTGAAGGGCTAAATAAGCTTGGTTATAATACTCTCAATTCAGAGACACAGATAATTCCTGTGCTGATTGGCGATACAGAGAATGCTCTGAGAATCGGAGACTATCTATTCAGGAAGAAGATATTTGCTCCTGCTATCAGACCGCCGACAGTTCCTGGTGGAAAATGCAGGATAAGATTTTCCGTAACGGCGGCTCATACGGATGAGGATATTGATCGTGCATTGAAAAGCCTGAATAAATCAAAAATATAAAATTTAAGTTATATGGTTTGCTTAGTCACAGGTTCATCAAGAGGTCTTGGAAAGGCGATAGCCCTTGCGTTCGGTAAGAGAGGAGACAGGGTGATTGTTCATTACAAAGACAGGAAGGCAGAGGCTGAAAAGGTGGCTTCTTGTCTGGATGATGCTATTGTCCTTAAGGCTGATAGCAGAGATTTTACAGAAGTCAGGAAGCTGGCAGATGATGCGGTAAAGAGTCTCGGCAGCATTGATGTGCTTGTAAATAACGCGGGCATTGTAAAAGAGGCTTTACTGCTGAAAACTT
>JBFLVX010000102.1:0-8951 GCA_040758255.1 Nitrospirota bacterium | reverse complement strand
TGCCTAAGACAATAGTATATGACTTATGCCAGTGGAGGAATGAAAAAGAAAAGCGCAGGCTGATACCTGAGAGGATACTATGGAAAGAGCCTTCTGCGGAGCTTAAACCTGATCAGAAGGATACGGATACACTGCCGCCATATCCAGTTCTTGATCCTATTTTAAAGGCTTATGTTGAGGAAGACAGGAGCTTTGATGATATAATGCAAATGGGCTGTGATCTTGAGTGCGCTCAGAAGATAGTCAGAATGGTTGATCTTTCGGAATACAAGAGGCGTCAGTCTCCTCCGGGGATAAAGATAACGCCGAGGGCCTTCGGGAGAGACAGGAGATTCCCCATTACGAACAGGTACAGAAGTTATTAGGCGTTAAGGAGGTTCAGATGGTGTTTAATAAATTGACAACGGTTTTATTGGCAATGATATTTCTTATTTCTTTGGAGGCATGCACGAGAACAGACGAGAAGAAAGAGGCCGCTGTATTTAAACAACAGCCTGAGATTGCAGAGATTAAACCCCAGCAGAAGCCGGTCAATATAAAGCTGAAGCGGGGAAACGGCGGAGACTATTCATGGGACATTAGCGGCAGCGATGCAGATGAGATACTGAGCGTTGACAAAAAGTTGAAGGAGTCTTTAAAGTGACAGAGTGTCCTTGCTGCGGGAAGAGTTTTAACTGGTGGCAGAGAGCCATAGGCGAGCATAAAGAGCATTTAAGGATCTGCCGTAAGTCAAATGTACAGAAAGATGCGGTTACCATGTCCACCGGGTGCAGAGGATGTCCGGCAGCCTGTTTTGAAGGGGAGGGTCATAAAGATAAATCCTGATTAAACGATATGAATGATAAAGATAAGATAATAGAGCGGCTAATAGAAGAAAATAATAAATATAAAACACGTATTGCTGAATTAGAGGAATTGCTTTCAAAACAGCAAACAACAGAAAATGAACTCAGAATATTGTCTTTATCTGATGACCTAACAGACCTTTATAACAGACGGGGATTTTTTACATTAATGGAACAACAGTTAAAACTGGCCAAGAGATTAAAAACCCCGATACTTCTGCTTTATGCCGACATTGATAACCTGAAGATAATTAATGATACCTTTGGTCACAACGAAGGGGCCAGGGCCATAATTGATGCCGCGAATATTCTAAAGTCAACTCATCGTGAGTCTGATATTCTATCCCGTATTGGCGGTGATGAGTTTGTAGTTTTTCTGGTTGGAGCTACCGGGGATAATGCTGAAATAATTAAGGCGCGGTTACAAAAGAACATTGATGCTCATAATAATAAAGATAACCGCTGCTTCAAGCTTTCCATCAGCGTCGGCATAAAAGAATTTGATCCGCCGTTTCCATATTCTCTTGAAGATATGCTGCATCAGGCGGACATATTAATGTATGAGGATAAAAAGAGAAAGAAGTCTTAGTTATCTACAAATAACCCTCAAACATAAAATCATCTCCAACCCGTTTCCCCTGAAGGTCTTTTACTTTAACAATCTTCTTAAGAGAAGCCGGAGAGATTCCTCCCACCGATGGGATGGAGTTAACCCCGCCTATTATCTTTGGCGCGCAGAAGAAGATCACCTTATCCACTATACCGCCTGAAAGAGCGGATGCGTTCAGTGATGAGCCGCCCTCGATCATAACGCTTGTTATCTCAAGCCTGCCGAGTTCTTTCATAAGGCTGTTAAGATCAACCATCCCGGCATTGCTCTTTACTGTCAGCACCTTGTGCCCCGTTTTTATTATGGAGTTGATTTTTTTTCTATCGGCTACTTTGGTCGTAGCGATCATTGTCTTTTGGTCTTTATGCTTTAGTATCTTTGCATTTAGAGGTATTTTAAGATGGCTGTCAACTATGATCCTGTAGGGGTTCCTGCCTCCTCTTATCCTACAGTCAAGGGAAGGGTCGTCCGCAATGACCGTGCCTATCCCGGCCATAATCGCATCCACTTCATTTCTCAGTTTATGGACGTACTGCCTTGCTTTATCTCCGGTTATCCATTTGGATTCGCCGCTTGCCGTAGCGATCTTTCCGTCAAGGCTTTGGGCGGCCTTGAGAATTATAAACGGCTCTCTCTTTGTTATGAATTTGGCAAATGACTCATTGAGTCTCTTTGCCTCGGGCTCCATTAAGCCGACTTCGACATCAATGCCTGCGCTCTTGAGCGTCTTTATCCCTTTGCCGGATACTTTAGGATTAGGGTCTGTCATCGCTACAATCACTTTCCTTAAGCCTGATTCAATAATCGCATTGGTGCAGGGAGGGGTCTTCTTGTCAGTATGACAACACGGCTCAAGGTTTATGAATAATGTGGCGTCCTTTGCCAGTTTTCCGGCTTTTCTTAATGCAAGGATTTCAGCGTGCGGTGTTCCTGATCTCCTGTGGTAATCTCCGGCAATTATTTTCCCGTCTCTGACAATCACCGCGCCTACCATAGGGTTCGGGCTTGTTCTGCCTGTCCCCTTGGCCGCAAGCCTTAGGGCTTTCTTCATGAAGATGCTGTTGTTCATATTTCAGGTAAATTGTCCGTAATAATATGTGAAGCTATTAATATTAGCAGAAATCGTTGTTATAAGGAAAATTCAGCAAGTATTCTTCTATCCTAAAACTTTTAATATAAACAAGTTACAATTTTTATTTCAATTAACACTTTAATTATGTTTTGACCTTTGTTCCTGTAAGCCAAGCATAAGCTTTTTTACAGGCATAGTTGTGAAACTTTCTTCTTGCATTATGATTTGTGTGTCAGTATACTTTACGTTCTGGTACCTTCTCATAATTTATAAGCAAAATTTAAGAACTGAAACATCATCATCTATTTCTGGACATAACATGAAAGAAATAAATATCAATTGGCTTTACAGTTTCAAGAAAAAGGTCATCTTTGTACTCATCGGACTTATTTCTTTAGCTATCTTATTAAGCAATGTTCTGCTTAAAAGGGTTCTCCTGAATGAAAGCAAAGCCAAGACACACGAACTTGCTTTATCAATACAGTCATGCCTGAACAATCTTATGATAGCGGGTGACCCTGATGCTATACAGGCTACCCTTGAAAAGCTCGGCAGTAATAATGAATCAATAGTCAAGGTATTTATAATTGACAGGAATGGCAAGATCGCTTACTCCTCTAAAAAAGAGGATATAGGGAGCAAACTTGACAGACATACTGATAAAAATTGTACAGGCTGTCACATGAATCATGGCACTAAACCGGTTGGAGATGCTTTGCTTATCAATTATGACGGCTTAGAAGTGCACAGGAATATAGCCGTTCTATATAACAGCAAGGAATGTTATGGATGCCATGACAGCAGATACAGCATAAACGGCAAACTCATAATTGACCGCTCACTAAAAAATACTAATTCTCTTATCATATCAGTTGACGTATTTATGATTGGTTTTACGGTTATTTTACTTCCATTCCTCTTTGTCTTTCTCTCAAGGAGTTTTAACAAGTATATAAATGAAATTATTATTAAGCATACGGAGATATCGTTGCTTTACTCCCTTGTAAATCGGCTGAACAAGACCATTGAGATCGAAGAATTAAAGTCTATGGTTATTGATATTCTCAAAGAAACCCTTGATGCCGATGAAGTGGACATAGTAGTGCCTCGAGAGGAGAGTGACTTCAGGGTGATTACATGGACTCTATCATCAAATAAAATAGTACGCAGAAAAGTTGCTGAAGATGATCCGCTTGCAACAATTATCATTGATTGGATAAAAGGCATGCTAAAGACAGAAGTTATTTCTGACGACAAAAAACAAATATTATTGCCAATTGAAAAAAATGATCATCGTCTTGCGCTGATTAATGCAAGGAACACAAAAAAGCCTTTTGATAAGACAAGGCTCATGTTAATCAAAGCTATAATAAGCCACGTGGCAGTAGCTTTTGAGAACGCCCGCTTATACAACATTGCAATAACTGATGAATTGACGGGCCTTTACTCTCAAAGGCATTTCAATCATAGCATACAAAAAATGTTTTATGATTTCGATAACTATGGTGAAAAGATAACCCTGCTGATTTTAGATATTGATGATTTTAAAAAGATTAATGATACGTATGGCCATATGGTTGGAGATGTTGTTCTTAAAGAGATTGCCGGGTGCATTATTGAATCTATAAAGCAGACTGATGTTGCTTTCCGTTATGGGGGGGAGGAATTTACTGTGCTGCTTCGATTAACGGATCTTAAAGACGGCAAATATGTGGCCGAAAGAATAAGAAGATCTATCGAACTCTTTGTTTTTGACAAGGGCAATCATAATATTAAACTTACTGTAAGTATAGGTGCTGCGAACTGTCCGGATAACGCTGTAACTATACATGACCTTAAGCTAACGGCGGACAAAGCCCTCTATGAAGCAAAAAGACTCGGGAAAAACCGAGCAGTTGTAAGCGATGTTCAATCCAAGCTGTAAGTAATGCCTATGAATTGCAGATTTTAACAATAAATCTTAGTTAAGAATCTTACTTTTACTGGAGAGGATATTTAAGAGGGATTAAATAATAGCCAGGGGAAACCTTGTATTTTTCTATAAGCATCAATTCAACAGGCGTAACTTCTTTATAGGAGGGCATAAGCTCTAAAGCCAGGTTCATAACCCCATTGTCAATAGAGCCTTTTAATCTGGCATAACCCTTTGTCCCTTCAAGACTGATAGAACTGATCTTTATCGTATCTTCGTTAATAGATAATGCGCCCTGAATCCTATGGAAAGAGTTTATAAGGGGCAAGGTTATTCTGCCGGAATTCAGGATATTCAAGTCCGGGATATCGAACGTGATCTTTGCCGATCCGCCGCTCAAAAGAATATCGGATGATATATAGCCGCTGCTTTCAATTCCGGTCTGTGACAGATAATCAATCGCCCTGATATCCGTATTGGTTATCTTTATATTTCCGCCTTCAGGAAGCCTGAATGAGCCTTCAATATCTCCTTCGCCTAATTTGCCTGTTATTAAAAAAGATAGCTGCCCCTTGATCAGGTATAACGGATTGATCCTGCCTGATATGGCAGTAATATTAAAGAGAGGCATATCTCCTCTTTTCAGCTTAAGGCTATCAGCATTGAAGGAGAAGAATATTCCTTTTTTGAAGCCCTCTATCGAGGCATTGATTGCAGAGTTTTCGGCGACTGACATGGAATCCTCTATCTTGGATTTTAACAAATCGTCCGGTACGGCAAAAAACCATGAGAGGACTATAAATAAAGAAATAACAGTCAGCGAATACAGGATGTTGCGGAATTTCAATGTTACTCCCTGCTTATAAGCGAGACTGTGAGTTTCAGGATAAATTTGTCAGGGTCTTCAAAAGTGCTCTTTATAGAAGCGCTCTTTATCTTCATCGGCGCAGGGGCATTATTTATTTGGTACATCAGGTTTACAATGCCGTTAAGGTCAATATTCTGTATCTCAAGTTCTGCGTCTTCCTCTATGAACTCATTTGTCCTCTTCACCTGCATTGGTTTTAAGGCCCGAGCTTCAAGCCCGATGGTTTTAAGCAGACTCTCCAGCCTTGAGACAACTCCGCTCTCTTTTGTCATGCCTATCTTCTTCTCTTTCGCATTGACAAGCTCTTTTATCTCAATGAGGTCTGCGCCGAGAGACTCCAGCTCTGTTAATTGAGCCTTCAGAGAGGCGTTTCTTTTTCTTGCATCTCTGCTATTTATTGATACTGTAATTGTAATGATAATGACAAGGACAATTGCGGTGAGAAGTATTATGGAGCGTTTGTCATTAAGAAATAAGAATTTTATCATTCTCTTCATATAACTTTCTCTTTCATGATTATTGTGAAATTGATCTTCTTATCAGCGGAGGCGCTGGAGTCCGAGACCTTCGCATTCTCAAACGAGGATGATAGAGCGGTTTTAAATGATTCAACCTCTTCAAATGACGCAGCTGAGCCCTTTACCACTATACTATTCTCATCAGCGCTAAACTCATAGAGTGTGATATTTTTGTTTTTAAGGTTTGCTATGTTCTGAAGAATATCGAGCGCGGGTAGTCCTTCAAGCACGGCGTTCTTCTTCTTTAACGTATTGATATTACCTTTAAACTGCCTTACAGCATCAACTACTTTTTTGTCTTCAGGGAAGGCGGTTTGATATACGGTCTGTATATTCTTGGATAATAACTTCTGCTCCTTCTTCAGAGATGTGAAGGTTATCATCGTATTAGTTAAGAGCATGAGAAGGAGGATGAGCAGAAGAAAGGCTGATAACTGGAGGGTCTTTCTTGTCTGCTCAATATCTTTTTTATAAGACAGATCATCCTGCCTGAGATTTATTGACTGTTCTGACAGCTCTTTTCCTGCGGCTCCAGCCCTTATCCCCGTGTCTGAAACAGAGCCTTCAAGGAGTTTTATGCTCTCTCCGCCGGCGAGCCTGATGTCAATGGATGTGATAAGTTTCGGTTCAAGCCCGGATGATGAAAAAATATCTATTATCTCTCTGAGCCTTCTCTTTTCTATGCAGACCGCCAATACTTTGGCAGCGTTTTCAGCAGAGCCGGTTATCATATAGTCAATGGAGTAATCATTGACATTGCCAAGAAGCGACCCTTCGAGTTCATAAGCAATGGTCTCCTTTATCTTCTTCCTGTCGGAGAAAGGAAAACTCATCTCTCTTAATGATAGGATGTTCAGCGGAAGGCTCAGGCTGATATTTTCAAAGCTGCCCGTTATCAGAGATGATATGGAGTTCTGGTCAAGTTCGCCTTCAAGCGGCAGTGTTTTTGTCTCTTCAAGCGAATAACCGCCTCGACTCTTCCTGAAGATATAGAGATGCAGTTCTTTATCTGTCCAGTCAATAAATCCGGTTCCCACTTTAACTTTCTCTCCAATAGTGAATATTCATTGATGTATCCGTAACGCTCTCGATAACTCTTGTAATCTCATTAACTGTTGCTGTTGCAGTGACTCTGAAGTACGAACTCTGAATAGTTATTTTATTCTGTATCGTCATACCAACGCCAGGTATATTATTTTTGTTTTCAAAAGGCGCACTCTCTCTAAGATAAATAATATTTTTTGCGTCCGACTCTAATATGCCGAGGCTTAAAAGGACTGGCAATTTCGCGGTATTTATATTTATTTTAAACGATAGCTTGTCTCCATAAACTGTTAGAAATGGGCTGATTTTATCGAACGTCTCCTTGTCTATACCTTTTATGAATTTAAGTTCTTCTACACTCCATAAGGACGCTTTTTTTTCAGTGCCGATCCAATCGGCAATATTCTGAACGATTTCAGAATTAATATTAAGGTATTCAAAGAGCTTTTGCAAGGCAGCAAACCCAACATCACCCTTACGTCCGCTTTCGGGGAAAAAAATGCTGTTTATATTTAACTTAGCCTCTTCATCCTCAAGTTTTACGGTAAGGATTGTATTCTCCCCGAAGCTCTTTTCAATAGGCAGAAGAACCTCGCTCTGTGACGTGGGCGGAATATCCTTTATCTCCTTCAGGAGGTTTGAGGCTAATGTTTGCCCGGACTTTGCAACAAGGGAAGCCTTTTGAGCGTTGCTCCAGTTAGAGAGAGAAGATGTGCCTATATAGACCTCATAAGCAAAATCAACCGCAAGGCCTGTAAGTATAGAGACAATGAGCAGTGTAATTAAAAGAGCGGCCCCCCTCTGGTTGCAAACTGAGGATTTAGCCTGTAATCTGATCTGTGCGCTCTTCTTCATCATTGAGTGACTATTCTTGGTCTTGCGTATTCAGTGAGTTTGACATTATTGCCGCTGTCATCGAATTCTATGCTTATCCTCACTATATCAGGACGACTATCTGTCTGAGAGGAGTCCCATGTTCTCACCCACTTGTCATTTACGAGCATCTCAACAGAAAAGCCATTGATGTTCTCCATCATCTCTGACTTGTGAAGTTTTGAAAATATGGTTGATATGTTAATCGCGGGCGCCTCCATTTTCAGAAGGGTAAGGCTCTTATCTCTCTCCTCGACAATATATGCGGCAAGATTGAGATTGCTGTCTCTCGAAGAGAATGTGGTGAAATATAATTCAGATGCTTTTTTATCGAAAATATCCCTGTCTCTGGCAAGGAAGATGGTCTTGTTTTTGGTTATATCTTTTAATTGAGGCGTTGTTATAAAGGAACCCTCGATCTCCTGTCTCATCATATCAAGGACTGTCCGCGCCTCTTGGTATTTGAGAGAGACATCATCAAACCTTTTAACAGCCTTCTGAACAAGAAAGAATGAGCTGTATACAGCGCCTAATACAACGGTCAAGAGTGTAATGCTTATGAGAACCTCCAGGAGGGTAAAGCCCGTTCTATTTTTTATTCCGTCATCTGCATTAATCATTTTGTCTTTTTTGTAATAAGTTCACGGAGGAGAACCTCTTTGCCGCGTCCGCTCACAACTGTTTTCAATTCAATAATATCGGTGTTGGCAATACTTTCGGAGGTATTTACATATTTGAAGTCTGTATCTGGGAAATCTCCGCTTGAGTTTGCTGGGCTTCTTTCCATCTCTGTTATCTTCTCCTTTGCCAGCATGTACATCTGCGTTGTCAAGGTATTTTCATACGCTACATCTGCCTGATAATTAACAGTGTAGAGAATGGTGGTCAGGGCTATACCGATAATGGCAAGCGCTATCATTATCTCAAGTAGAGTAAAGCCGTCATTTTTATTCGGCATTGAAGTTATTTGATTAGAGCTTATATCCTTCATATATCCCGGCTCTGCCGTTAATGTTGTTAAATATAATGGTATACTCATCTTTCTCTTTTACAAGGTGCAAGGTGATAGGCTCTCCCGTTCCGAGAGGCCCGAACTTGATAATGAACTCGCCCTCAGAGCGCGTACCCCTTGAAGGTATCAGTATATCTTTCATGAATACATCATCTTTTAACTTAAAGCTCTTTGATTCCCCCTCTCCTGAAAAACCA
>JBFLVX010000101.1:0-9008 GCA_040758255.1 Nitrospirota bacterium | reverse complement strand
GGTCACCTGCATACGGCACAAAGGAGGAGAGATGATAAAAGGTCCAACAGCCTCGATGCTTACCCTGGCCCGCGAGCTTATGTTCGAATTTACCGCATTGAGCGGACTTTCGCCTGCCCGGCCGGATCCTATACGTTATTTATGGACAGATGCCTTCGCCGTCTGCAATTTCCTTGCGCTTTACCGCGAAACCAGAGAGGAGCAGTACGGAAAGCTTGCTCTGGATCTTGTCCATCAGGTTCATTCCAACCTCGGCCGGCATCGCAGTGATGACGAGCGAAAAGGCTGGATCAGCGGCCTTGATGAAAAAGAGGGTGCACTGCATCCCGCCATCGGCGGACTAAGGATAGGCAAAAAGATGAATGAACGAAAGCCGGAAGAGCCCTTTGATGAATCACTGGAATGGGACCGGGACGGGCAGTATTATCACTATCTCACAAAATGGATGCATGCCCTCACGAAGGTGAGCCTGGTGACGGGTAATCCGGTGTATACAAAATGGGCAACGGAACTGGCAAAAACCGCTCATGCCGGATTTTGTTATGCTCCTTCACCAGGTGCGCGGAAGCGCATGTACTGGAAGATGAGCATTGACCTCTCGTATGCCCTCGTTCCATCCATGGGGCAGCATGACCCCCTTAACGGTCTCGTCACCTACTGCGAGCTTCAGTCCCGGAGTCAAACCAAAGCGCAGAGAGACCGGCCGTCGCTCAGTTCTGAAATTATCGAGATGGCCCGGATGTGCGAAGGACAACGATTGACTACTGACGACCCTCTCGGCATAGGCAGTCTTCTGGTGGACGCCTGCATAATGTCACAGTTGATCGTAAAGGCAGGCTTTCCGTATCCCAATCTTCTGCCGGAAGTCCTGGACGCTGCCAGATCGGGTCTTGACCGCTATGCAATGACAGCCTCTATGAAGCTTCCTGCTGATTACCGTCTGGCATTCCGGGAGCTTGGATTGTCCATAGGCCTGCATGCTGTCAGACAAATGAAGGAGTTCATCAATCAGCATGCAGGAGCCTTTGATAATATCTCTTCCATCTCCGCACAGTTAGACCACCTGGCGCGGCATTTTCCGCTTCAGAGAGAGATCGAGGCTTTCTGGTCTGAACGCCACAACAGGGCATCAGACAACTGGTCAGCCCACCTCTTTATTAACACAGTGATGCTCGCAACGAGCCTGGTCCCTGACGGTCTTCTCTATATCGGAGTCTAAAACAGATTGGTGACAAAGCGTAAAATAAAATTATAGGACTTCAACCTCATGCTGGCCGTGGGCGCTGTGTTCGCCTCTCTTGCCGCAGGGCTTTGGCCACGGGCCGGGACCTTCTGTAGGCTACCTGGCGATCTTCTTCTTTGCCGCTTTTACCGCCGAGGAGGTCTTTTTCTTAACGGTCTTCTTGACGGCAGAGAACTTCTTTTCGACTTTCTTCACTACTTTTTTCTCGACCTTCTTTGCTTTTTTTACGGCTTTCTTTACAGCCTTCTTCACTGCTTTTTCCAATTTCTGCTTCACAGTCTTCTTCTTGAACATGTCTCCTCCTCTTAAAATGATCTGTTTTTTCCGTATGCCTAAGCAGTCGCCCGAATAATAACTGGTATCCTTTGCCGATGTCAATTTCAACTGCTGTAAGGATTGAAAGGGTAACCGGAGGGAGATGAGAAAAGGTCAAAACAGGCTCACGCCTGACCCCAATTTCTCTTCTCCATCCTCCTGAAGTGTCTCTCAAATATCTTCCTGAAATGATAACCGTAAATGGAGAAGGTCACTGCCATCGGCAGGAGCTTAGGTCTTCTGAAGAGAGACCATGTGACGAGCCTCCAGTAGTAGAAGCGCTCTTTTCCGAGCACCCCCAATATGAAGACGGACTTCAATGCGGCCTTCCAATAGCTGTACCGCATCTGAACTACCTTCTTCTGCACAGGACGGTAATCCTTCATGAAGAGTTTGACCCTCTTGTGATAATGCTTTGGGGAATAGATGGTCTCTATTATATGTCTGTACCCCTTGATAAGCTTTTCATAACTCATCTTTGGGATGAAGTTCATGGAAAGGTCTGTGTTGTCTCCGGTAGCCGTCTTTAACATCCTCTTCTCCATGATCAGGCGCTCATAGAGTTTTGTGCCGCGCGGCGCGTTCAGCAGCCCCACCATGGCGGTCACGATCCCGCTCTTCTGTATGAACGTTATCATCTTCTCGAAGATCGAGGCAGGGTCTTGGTCGAACCCCACAATAAAACCTGCCTGTACCTCCAGCCCGAAGTCCTGTATCTTTTTGACGCTGGCTATCAGGTCACGGTTCCTGTTCTGCACCTTGTCGCATTCTATCAGGCTTTCATCATGCGGCGTCTCTATGCCTATAAAGACGGAGATGAACTCGGCACACGCCATCATCTTCATAAGCTCCTCGTCGTCAGCCAGATTGATCGATGCCTCGGTAGAAAAGTAGAATGGGTGCTTTCGCTCCTCCATCCACTGGATAAGCGAAGGGAGTATCTTGTCCTTAAGTTTCTTTTTATTGCCTATGAAATTGTCGTCAACAAAGAAGACCCCCTCCCTCCATCCGAGGGAGTATATCTTCTCCAACTCCGCGATAAGCTGCTCACTGGACTTTGTCCTTGGGACGCGGCCGTAGAGCGACGTAATATTACAGAACTCGCAGTCAAAGGGGCAACCCCTGGAATACTGGATATTCATGGAGGAATACTGCTTCATATTTATCAGTTCCCATAGAGGAATGGGCGTTTTTGTCACGTCTGCCTTATCAGCGGTTGCATAGAGACGTTTCGGCCTTCCTTCTTTTAGATCGCTGAGAAAAGACGGCAGCGTTATTTCGGCCTCGTTGAGCACCAGGTGATCCACCTCTCCGAACTCTTCACTGTCATTGGTAAAAATGGGCCCGCCTGCCACAACCTTGACCCCAAGTTCCTTACATTTGGCTAACACGGCTTTAACGGATTCTTTCTGGATGGACATAGCGCTGAGAAAAACATAGTCAGCCCACAGTATGTCCTTATCCTTAAGCTTCCGGACATTCATGTCTACAACTTTTTTATCCCATTCAGGCGGGAGCATGGCAGCCACAGTGAGCAGGCCGAGGGGTGGATAGGCCGCCTTTTTCGAAGTGAACTTCAGGGCGTAAGAAAAACTCCAGAAGGTATCCGGATATTCCGGATATACAAGCAAAACTTTCATAAACAAACTCCTCCAACGGTTAATTAAATGAAAAACAACGATTGGAGGGCATATCACGGTGGGATAAATGTACGCTGCAATCACTTTGCTTCATTTCTTATATAATAACATTTCTAATACATTTTCCCCTTGATCTTTCCAGCATGACATAGAAAACGCAAAAAATTATGTCAGCCCTCCGCTAATATCTCCTTCAACCTCCCTGTATACTCTTTGCTTGTTTTATCACCGGTTACTATCTCAATATCCTCCGGCCGTGTTACCCCGAGGCCGAGTTCAACCGCCCTTGCAATCTGTTCCTGCTCAAATATCTTCCTTCCCATAATAGCTTTATTGCTGCCGAGCTCTTTCAGGATGGATAACCCGACAGCGTCTACCGCTATCCTGTCGGCTCCGGCTAATATGACATCAGCCTTCTTCTTAGTTCCTGTCGCAGGCCCTCCGTCAACAAATGCCTCTGTTGCATCCAATAATATGAGAGATGGTTTATAGGCCTGATTTATCTCTGCTATCATCTTTCTCATGTTTTTTGAGGAGTGAAGCTCTGACATGTTCTGCTTGCTGGTGATGCCGACAGAGAGTTTAAGAGATATGGTGAAGACACCACCGTAACCGTGGGTCTTCAGACAGCAGGTTGTAACAATACATTCTGAATCAATGACCGGCCTGGCGACATAAAACCCATCCTTCCAGTGGCTCTCCTCTGGTTTTATCTTTACCCAGTCATTAGGCGGAAGGTCTTCGAAGTTTATAAGTTTTACGGCAAGTTTCTTGCAAATGTCGTAGATGCCTTTTTCCTTAAGGACATCTGATGTGTCAGGCGGGCCGCTCCTCTCACCGATCGTGATGCTCTTTGCACCCATCTCCTTCAGGTGTAATATTAAATTGATAAGAGTATCGTTATGCGTGGAGCCGGGGAAGGTGTCTGCACTGTTAAAATTCGGCTTAAGCAGTACATCCTTCCCCTTTACAGGGTTTACACCAAGGATGCTTATTGCCTTCTGAATGCCGGAAGCTCTGTCCGTGGCCTTTACAAGAGAGACCTTTGCTCTTTGGATATCAGTAGATTGCGGCAATGGATTCTCCTTGGCAAACGCGCTTCCTGACAGGGCAACCCCTGTCAATGCAAATATGAATTCCCGACGGTTCATTGACTATCCGCTTATAATTATTCAGCATACCACTTTTTTCGGCCCTTTGCATCTATTTTTTACTTCAGCCTTGCCCCATTATTTTTTTGATATAATCTCTGAAAAGGCGTTAACGTATTGCTAATAGAAGAAAATGAAGATCGGCATACAGACATGGGGAAGCAACGGCGACGTTCGCCCTTTTATAGCGTTGGCAGGAGGTTTAAGCGCGGCAGGACATGACGTAACGCTTGCCTTTACCGGTGTTGACAACAAGGATTATTCTTCGTTGGCCGGCCAGCTGAATTTCAGGATATTCAGGGCATATGATAAATTTGAAATTACCCCTGAAATAATCGATAGACTGATACACTGCATTCTGAAGGAAAGAAATCCTGTAAAGCAGCTCTCTATCATTCTGGATGATTTTTTTGAACCGGCTGTCGGGGACATGTATGACGCATCCGTAAGGTTATGTGAGGAGAACGAAATAGTAATTGGGCACTTTATTGTTTATCCGCTTCGAGCCGCTGTTGAGAAGACAGGCAGGCCTTATATTACGGTTGCTTTAAATCACGGCTTCTTGCCTTCACGCTACGCGCCTCCTGTGGGACTCCCAAATCTTGGGACATGGATTAACCTCCTATGGTGGAAGATAGTTGATGCGATGATAAACCGGGGGATCAAGCCGCAGGTGAACGCATTCCTGATGAGCAAAGGATTGCCGCCCGTTAGAAAGATCGGGTGCGATTTCTGGGAGTCGAAATTACTGAACCTTATCGCTGTGAGCCCGCATTTCTGCCGGACACAAAAAGACTGGAAAGCGCATAATCAGGTATGCGGCTTTTTTAATATACCTGAATCAGCAGAGGATTGGCATATGCCTGATGACCTGAAACGATTTATCGAAACCGGTGAGCCGCCCGTATATATGACCTTCGGCAGTTTGATGCCGCCGATCCCGGAAGGGCAGGAAGAGGTTGTCAATTTAATGTATGATGCGGCAGCGCTTGCCGGATGCAGGGCTATCATACAGACATCTCTGGATGATCTGTCACACCTCCCGCAACGGCAGGATGTCTATTATATTAAAGAGACACCTCACAACCGCATATTTCCTTATTGTGAAGCAGTTGTCCATCACGGAGGCGCCGGAACAACACAGTCGGCGACTTTGGCAGGCTCTCCCTCTGTTGTCGTTGCGCATATAGTTGAGCAGCAGATTTGGGGAAGCGAATTAACGCGTTTGGGCATCGCGCCGAAACTCATCAACCGCAGGTCATTGACGGCAAAGAGACTCGCTAACGCGATACGCCGCGTTCTTCTTTCGCTCTCGATGAAAGAAAGGGCTCAGGAGATCAGCAGGGCAATGAGAAATGAGGACGGAGTTGGGAAGGCTGTGGATCTGATTGAAAGGCCGTTCAGTAATCTGAATAAATGATTTTGGATAAAAAGTAGGGGAGATATTGTTTGAGCCGTCTTACATAAAAGCCCACAAGACCGGGAAGCTCTCCGAAAGCATAGAGAAGGCATACAACATACTGGAAAGCTGCCGGCTCTGCCCGAGGGATTGCAGAGTGAACAGGCTGAAGGATGAAAAAGGCGTCTGTCATACCGGCAAGTCAGCTATAGTATCAAGCTACAATCCTCATTTTGGAGAAGAGTCTCCGCTTGTAGGAACTCGAGGGTCGGGGACTATTTTTATAACAGGCTGCAATCTTCTCTGTGTCTTCTGTCAG
The DNA here is from genome assembly GCA_040758255.1 of Nitrospirota bacterium. GTDB lineage: Bacteria > Nitrospirota > Thermodesulfovibrionia > UBA6902 > UBA6902 > JACRPZ01. The sequence continues at coordinate 2,941 of JBFLVX010000101.1, read as the reverse complement.
AACTGGGAGATCAGTCATCTGGGTATCGGGCGAGAAGCAAGCTCAAAGGAGCTGGCGCGCATGATGCTTGATCTTCAAAGTGAGGGATGCCATAACATCAATTTTGTTACCCCGTCCCATGTGATCCTACAGATTCTGGATGCCTTGCCATATGCTATCGAGGGCGGCTTACATGTGCCGCTCGTATACAATACCGGGGGCTACGATTCTGTTGAAAGCCTGAAACTTTTGGAAGGCATTTTTGATATCTATATGCCTGATTTTAAATTCTGGGACCCTGCAATGGCACGCAAATATCTGAAGGCTCCTGATTATCCTGAGAAGGCGAGAGAGGCGATAAGAGAGATGCATCGTCAGGCCGGTGATCTGGTTATGGATGAAAATGGCATTGCGTTGAGGGGAATTATTTTGCGCCATCTTGTGATGCCGGGAGGAGTCGCAGAAACAAGGGAGATCATGCGTTTTATAGTTAAAGAAATCTCAGCCGATACATATGTGAATATAATGGACCAATACCGGCCATGCGGAAATGCCGATAAATATCCGCCTCTTAATCGCGGCATAACGCAGGATGAATATGAGGATGCTTTAAGAGCGGCAATGGAGGAAGGCATTGCAAGGCTTGATAAACGGGATCACTTCTTTCGTATCAGGTAAACGCCGTCGCGCACTACGCATCTTATTGACAACAAAGCAATTAACCAATACAATTTAATTACGGCAGCAACTATCCTGCAAAAATAATATTGAAAATGCGAAGTACAGAAAATAAAAGTTGGAGTCCATATCTTGCCGGAGGATTGACCGGTTTGGTGATCATCCTCTCGGCATGGATCTCTAAGCAATACTTTGGTTCTTCTACGTGCTTCGTGCGCGTTACTGGGTATATAGAAAAATATTTTTCATCAGAACACCTGGCGAGTTTGGAATATTTCAGCCGTTTTGTCCCTGTAGTGGACTGGCAGATGATGATGGTATTAGGTATATTGATAGGTTCTTTTATTTCATCTGTGACATCCGGAAGTTTTCGGATGCAGGCGGTTCCAAACATGTGGGCAGAACGTTTTGGCACAAACCCTGTCAAGAGAGGAATCGTTGCCTTCTTTAGCGGTATCGTATTGATGTTCGGCGCAAGACTGGCAGGCGGCTGTCCGAGCGGCTACGGATTAGGGGCATTGGTCCAGTTGGCAGTGAGCGGCCTTGTTGTTTTAATATGTTTTTTTGCAGGCGGTATTATAGTTGCTCAAATTTTATACGGCGGATTTAAAGGCAAATGAATATCCTCATAAATGGACTTATTACAGGCATCTTGTTCGGGTTCTTTCTGCAAAAAGGTCGTGTTGTGCGTTTCGATAAACAGATGGGGGCGCTCCGTTTAATGGATATGACTATAGTAAAGTTCATGTTTTCTGCAATTCTGGTTGGCATGGTCGGGGTCGAGATACTTTTTTCTGCAGACATTGCAAAACCTGCCATCCTGCCAACAAACCTCGGCGCGAATATTATAGGCGGACTCATTTTTGGCGTTGGATGGGGATTCCTCGGATACTGCCCCGGGACTTCACTTGGCGCGCTTGGGGAAGGCAGGACTGACGCATTCTGGGGCATGCTCGGGATGCTGGTGGGAGCCGCGTTGTTTGCAGAGATATTCCCCACAATCAGCAATACGATCTTGACATGGGGCAGAGAAGGTTCCATCACTATTCCACAGATATTGGGGATCAACGATTGGTTTGTGATCATTATATTTATTATCGGGGGACTGGGACTCTTTTACTGGTTGGAGAAGAAGGGATTGTAGTGTCCGCGGGTTTAGTTAATTCTTCGTCATTCTTCCCGGCGATTTCGTGAAATGGATGTTCTTTTCAGCAATGAATAAAGCCAATAACTTACAACAATAACAATGACAACAACAATCCCGGTCAGGATATTTTTTTCGATATTCTTTCTGTTTTTCAATTGAGCCGGCCTGTAATCCTGATTGCTTCTAAGGTGCGCAACCTGTAATCTCTTAAATGGCTGGGTATGCCAGTTGCTCTGATTTAAAAATTTTGATAACTCATATTCCGGTGCGGCAAGCGAAGACCCGCCAACAACCAAAGTGTATGGCTGTGCTTCATGCAATGCAATAAAAAAAAGATTTTTCCGCAGCCATTCAAGCTTTATGCTTTTCAATTGAAGATGCGGATTGTCCTTGTTTTTTATAACAAGCCTGTAGAATTTGTATTTGTACGATTGGCAGTAGATATAATCCTTTGCTTCTTTATCCCCGGCAATAGGAAAACGGTATATTGAATCCTTCATAAGATACCTGTATGAATCACTTTTCCCTGAATCACTTCCATAGACTTCTACATCTCGATAATAATAATGATTCGATATATTAAAAATGATTCGTCTGAACGGCAGGCCCGTAGCAAGAGTGACCATCGTCTCATCATCATTTTCCTTATATTCGGAAAACCTTGAAAATTCGATCTCATCATAAACATCAACATCATCCTCTTCTTGCGAAGTTTTTCCCAGAATTTCATCTATTCTTATCTGATTTCCTCTTACATTATTTACGCTGAACTGGAGATCTTTGTATAAAAGGTTGATATTTTCCTTAGTCTGCCCTTCCGTCTGTTTCTCTGTCATCGTGATCTGATAATACCTGTGGTTCGATGGCCTGAACTTAATCTCCGTCTTTCTAAGATTAACCTGAGATGAGAAATCATATATATTATCTTCAGCCAGAAAACTCCAGTTCTTCATATCATGACTGCCATGTAACGCTATGTTTTTGTTAAAATCCCGGGCCGCGGTATGAAGCGTGATAGTACTGATAGGTTTAAATCTGTCCGGCAACTTCACGGTGATCTCAGCTGACCGATCCCCGCTTTCATAATTTACTACACTAAAACCATATGTCTCCGCTTTTATCCGCGATGTCTCTTCA